>NZ_JAPX01000045.1:0-78013 GCF_000524355.1 Veillonella sp. ICM51a | reverse complement strand
TGTATGTTTTCACACCGCCAGTTGTATTATCTGATACAGTAGCAAGGCCTGTACCTGTTACAGTTACAGCGTCTTGTGCGGCTGCTTTAGCAACATTCTTAACTGCATTTTCAGATACGGCAACTTCATAGGTTTCACCCTTAGCGGTACCTGTTTGACCTGTTACAGTAGCCAAGTTAGTATCGCCAGACAATGTTTTAGCTACTACTTTTTCTGTAGATGTAGCTGCTGTTTGTGCATTAGCAATGGCTGTTTCCATTTGGCCTTTGCTAACGGCAGAAGTAGCTGCTGTACCATCGGCAATATTCTTAATTTCTGTACCACCCGCATTGATACCATCCGTTGTCATGGAGATCGCAGAGGCACCAGTACCACTTGGTGTAATGGTTACACCATCACCATTAATAACAGTAGTATTGCCACTAGCAGTGGTGAAGGTTGCGGATGTTAAACCACTCAATACCTTCGCAAGTCGAATGTTCAATGTGCCTGCCCCATCAGATACGACACCGATGTTACCTGTTGTCAAACTAGCAGCATTTGTTACACCGCCTTTAATGGATAATACTTCACCGTGTTTACGTACAGATGTGGTACCTGTATCGCCAGCAAATTTATGTTCTGCATCGGCTAAGGCTTGTGTTGTGCTTGCTTTTGCTTTAGTCACAGCATCGTTAATAGCAGTCGCTACGTTTTGTGTTGTAGCTACGCCATTAGAACCAGTCGCACCAGACGCACCTGTTGTACCAGCAGCACCGACTTGCCCATTGGCAGTTACGACTAAGTTACCAGTATTCACATCAACCGTGTATGTTTTCACACCGCCAGTTGTATTATCAGATACCGTAGCAAGTCCCGTACCAGCTACTTTCACAGCATCTTGCGCAGCCCCTTTAGCTAAATTTTTAATAACCGTTTCACCGCTAGAGGAAATATTGGACAAATTCTTGTTTGCTGCATTTTCAGCAGCTGCCACGGCATTGGTCAATTTAGCGGTTGGTGTAATAGACACATTATCCCCTGTAGCTGTTGTGGTGATTAAAGCATTAGCACCTGTGTCGCCTTTGATATTGAAAGCAATAGCACTTGTGCTAAGTTTCTTGGCTGTGGTAGAACCAGAGTCACCAACAAGGGCAATGGTGTTCTTGCCCAATGCTGCTGTAGCATCGGAAGCTGCTTTCACAGCATCGTCCATTTGTTGTTTATTCACTGCAGATGTGGCTGTTGTACCAGTAGCAAGCCCTTTAATTTCCTTATTACCCGCATTGATACCATTAGCTTTGTCAATGGATAGGCCACCTACAGTAACTTTGTCAAAGGATACATTCTTAGCTGTACCGATTGTAATCGTACGACCTGTATTAGTTACAGCAATGTTATCGCCATTAACAAAGTTCACCGTGTCGCCACCGGACACTGTTGTTGTACCACTGCCATTCGTCGATACATTCCAAGCAGCCGCTGTTTTAGCCAAATTTTTGATATTCGTATTACCAGCTGTAGACAGGTTAGACAAGTCCTTATTCGCTGCATTTTCAGCAGCCGTAACAGCATCGGTCAATTTAGACGTTGGTGCAATGGTTACATCATCGCCAGTAGCAGATGTCGTAATCAACGCACTGGTTCCAGTTTGTCCCTTAATGTTAAATTTAACATCCCCAGAGGCCAATTTTTTAGCCATCGTGGACCCTGTGGATCCACCAAGAGAAATTGTACGATTGACAGCTGTTGACGAATCCGTAATCGATTGTTTCGTTGTCGTATTCAAGTCATAAGTTACTTGTCCATTCGCACCTACAGTAGCAACAGTGCTTGCACCATTGGTAAAATTAAGACCATCGGATACCTTAACCGTATTAGCCGTACCGCCATTCGCCTTATAGCTAATGGTTTGATCCGCATTTGCTTGGTTAATCGCTTGCGCTACATTATTAGCGTCCGCCATGCCTGCGCTAGCACTAGCCGTACCATTCGTAACAGTAATATTTTGCTTTTTACCAGAAATGGTAAGCGTTTGATTATTGCCCTTTGTCGTAATATACGTGCTATCACCGACTACGTTTAATGCACTATTTGTCAAATTAACGTCGCCCTTTGTGCTGCCGTCGGCTGTGAAAGCAAGGTTCATGCTCTTAAGTTGTGCTACATTGACTGCATCAGTATTATTAGTACCAGCTGCAAGACCTGTTAATTGACGTGTATTGGTACCATCGCCAATAGAAACAGCGGCCCAAGTACTTGTTAACGCATTACCAGATAAGCCAGTAAATGTATTTGTTCGTCCCGTATTAGGATTATAGCCAGCACCAGCTACTGTATTCGCTATGGAACCAGCACCCAATGCTACGCCACCTTCTACAGTAGCTTGTGTATTCGCACCTAGTGCTAATGAGTTCTTGCCGACTGCCTTCGCTGTATTACCGTAAGCGGCAGCATTTTCATCACTAGCAGCAGATAGATAACCAGTTGTGATAGCTTTAAGACCAGATGCTGCACTTTGTTGCCCTATCGAAATAGAACCTTCCTTAGTAGCCTCTGCTTTTAAACCTATCGCTACTGCCCCTGTATCAATGGCCTTAGTATGTGCACCAAGTGCAGTTGCAGAAGAACCAGTTGCTTGTGAGCTTCTGCCAAATGCTACGGAATTAATATTGTTAGAGACCGTATCTTGACCAATAGCAATGGAATCACTATTACTAGCATTCGCATTTACACCAACTGCTAAAGCGTCACTGCCACTAGCTTTACTAGATGTACCTAATGCGAGTGTATCACCAGCAGTGGCCTTCGCATTATAGCCGATAGCCGTTGCCTTAGCCGCACTAGCCTCTGTCTTTTCAGTATTATTATTAAAATTATCTCCATTACCACCGCCGATAGCAATAGAATTTTCAGCAGCAGCCCTCGCACTACGTCCTAGGGCCGTTGCATTTCCACCTGTTGCAACAGCTCTTAGGCCAATAGCTGTATCGCCCCACTTTTGATAACTGTTAATAGTAGCTGCCGTATCGTTATATGGATTAGTACCAATATTAATTCCAGATCCATATACATCTGCACCAGCTAAGGCTTGCCAACCTAATGATACAGAACCTTGTCCATAGCCACGAGCACTTACCCCCATAACAGTGGCCCCCATCTTAGGTGCTCTCGTTTGTTCACCTATAGCCACTGCATGATCCGACATCGCTGATGTTTGATAACCAATAGCAATACCATAGTCGCCCCCAACATTGGTTTGCTTCCCCATTGAAATACCATACGATTTGGTATTTCCTGCACCAATACCTATCGTAATTGTGTCTAGGCCTGCTGAAGATGATGCGAGACCAATTGCAATAGAAGGTGCTACTCTAACAGTACCAGTAGCCGGATCTACTGCAGTCGCACCAGAAGCCACAGAATTCTGACCAATAGCAACCCCACCAGGTGTCGTTGCACCCCACACATTATTGCTTGAAGAAGGTGCTCCTGCCGCCATTACACTACAACTTTGTGTAGCTAATCCAGCCAAAATACTAGCCACCACAATCTTCTTTTTCCCCGTTGTATTCTTCGCCATTTCTGATACAACGACGTAACATTGTTTTGATTTAGACCAAATAACTTTAAATATCTTATTCACAGTCCACGTATCTCCTCATTCTAACTTATATATCAATTATTACTGATAACTCATTCATTTATAAAAGTAGACAATAACGGTCTAGTTTTATACATACATTTATAAAATATCACGTTACATTCATATTTTCAATAATTTAGATATAGTTTTATGAAAATATTATGAAATTTTAAGTAGCTGTAACTGATTTGTTATATTAATTTTATTTATGCGACAAATAGCGGCTAGTACATCGGATGAGATATACTAGCCGCTACATAGTTACGGGTTTTATAATATATTTTTATAAGACTTATATATTGTATTGTTATATATACTTTGTATAATCAACTAATTTTTATTAACACGAACACGTTCAATTGTTGGTTGTCCTTGATGATTTTTTGCCACTGTATCTACGCGGAATAGCGCCATTTCAGGGCTAAATTCTGTTACGAGTTGTTCGTTTACTTGTACGCCGTTTTGAATTGCACGGTATACAATTTCAGCAAATTCGTAACGTGTTAACAAACGATCGCCACCGAATGTACCATCTGGGTATCCTTCTACTAAGCCACGACGAGATAAATCGCTAACGGCTTCGTATGCCCAATGATTGCTTGGCACATCTGGGAATAGTGTAGTGCGGTCAGCTTTCATATTGGTACCAGCTACACCATTTAGAAGAGTTGTCAATTTTTGGATTTGTGCATTTTGAAGAGCTACGGTTTTCTTGAGTTCTAGCACTTCTTTACCGATGGCTACACGAGAACGAGATACATTACTATGAGCGCCGACTTTCACAGAAAGACCTGCATTCACAACGGTTTCCCCATTACCAACAGTAGAGCCTACGCTCAATTGCACGTCCTCATTAGGACGATAGAACGCACCGAGTGCAGCCGCATTACCATTGTGGTAATGACCATAGCCAGCCGCAAAGTCCCATTTTGCATCAGGGTCAAAATCGAGCGGATGAAGGGCCGCCAAGGCAGCAGAACCAGCTACGGCCTTGTTAACGCGTTTGTCTAATTTAGAAATATCGCCTTTGATATTCTTGATATCTGCAGTATTTTGACTGATATTTGTCGTGCTATTAGCAATTTGGTCTTGTACGCGTTTAAGTTGTGCTACGTTGACCACATCTGTATCATTTGTACCAGCTGCAACGGATGTAATTTGACGCGTTACATCATTCGCCACATCACCAACAGATACGGCAGATGCTGTCGCTTTCCATGTGGAACTTGTATCGGTAGATGCTGCATTTGTGCTGATATCATAACCAACCGCACCAGCTGCTATAGTCGCTTTAGAACCGATACCGAGTGCTACGCCGCCTTCGGTAGATACGTCTGTGTTATGACCAATAGCCACTGCATCGTTTACAGCTGTAGTTGTTACTGCATCGCTAGAGCCAATGATGACAGCGTTATTAGCACCTGTTACCTTACGGTTATCACCAACGATAACCGTATTTTTTGCATCAGAAACGGTGTTCTTAGAACCAATAGCAGTCAAGTGCTGTACATTCGTACCTGTATTGCCGACGCCCATAACGAGGTTATCTGCGCTTTCAGCACCGTTAGCGCCTGTTACGGTGTTATTGATACCAATCATGGATGTACGCAATGTGTAGTCTGCCTTGTTGCCACCACCAAAGGCCATTGTTGCGCCGCCGCCGTTAGACTCTTTTACGGCTTCACGGAATTTACCAGCTAATTCCTTCGCAGAATTGCCACCTTCGTCAGGTGCACCATAAATAGATTTAACAGAATTTGTAATTTCATTGCCAGCGCCCATGATAATAGAACCATTGCTGTTGAAAGTTCGATTTGCTGTGCCAACAACGCTATTAGCCACACCAGCATAATAACTATTAGCCGTTTGTGATTCAATGCTATTCAACGAACCATTAACGGTGGCACCCAAATTTTTAACAGGGTTTGCCATACGTCCACCATTATATTCACTGGAAATGATGTTATAGGTACCTGTATTAGTTGTGAAAGCACCATTACTAAAGCTATTAGCCCCCACTGTAGTAGCGTACGCATTTAATGCATATTTACGCGTAGTATTTGTATCTACAGAAATATCACCAAGATCGCCCTTATAATTATGAGAGCCAATCATAGTACTGCCCGTACGAGCAAATGTATTATCACCAATAGCAACGCTACCAACTACCTTTGTTGGATCCGCAGGAATTCTTGAAGAAGAGAGCCAATTACCACTATACGTTGTTTGACCTAACGCAAAGCTAGCCTCTACACCACCAGCCATATTTTCAATCTTTGCATTTTTACCGATGGCAACACTACCACCTTGGCTAGCATAGTTATTGATATTAGCACTATTACCTACAACAATATCGCCTGTAGCAGCACTGGCACCATTAGAATAACCAATTCCAGCATTATTACCAATCGCCACATTCTCAGCCTTTGGTGCATTACTTCCTGTACCATAAGCGACACCATTACCAGCACCTACGGTACCATCGGCTGCACTTGCCACACATATACTCGACAATAACATGCCATTAATTAATAGTGCCAATAGGCGTTTCCGTTTGTTCATAGTCTTCCCTCTCCATATTACAGACATTATATAGACTTATTCCCTCATCATTTCTTCATGATGTTTACATGAATATATTAACATATTTTAAATATTTGTAAATAGTTTATTTAATATTACTATCAAATATTTAATAGTATTACAAATTATATAACTAGTTAAATTAATGGATTTAAACAATAAAAAGCGGATCGCTAATCCCGATGGATTAACTATCCGCTTATATTGTGAGGTTTTCTATGAAAGATCCGTTTATAGTATATATGTAACCGAATTTTCAAATTATTTATTATTTAGTTTTTGTACTAGCATGTCTACTGTTTCTTGTAATTTTTTATTTTGAGCCTCCAATGTATCTACCCGTTGTTCGAGAGCATTATAGGATGCAGGAGAGATGTTTTGTAGTGTTTTGTTTTCACCAAACTTATAGGATACGCCAAGGTTGGCCATGATGCGGTCACTAACGGTAGCACCTGCTGTGAGGAGCAAGTTTTCCTTTGGATAGTAACCCACACCGAGGGCTAGCGCATTGGCATCTTTGTAGTGGCCAATACCGCCCATCACTTGTACTCGATTATCTGGATCAAATTGTATTGGATGTAATGCAGCTAGTGCCGCAGCACGAGCATCGCCTTTATTGGCCTCTTTTCCAATGTTGCTAATTTTGTTATATAGATTATCGATTTGTTGATTTGCACCATATAATTGGGAACCATTGATGGCATCCGTGGATTCCGCGCTAACGCGGCCAGCTGCCACATGAGTGATGGTACGTTCTGCATCAGTAGCGCCTACCGATACGGTGGATACCGGTGTAGTACCAGCAAACTTAATGGTAGTACCATCTGCATAAGTATAACTTGGGGTGCTCACGGCATCACTACTTTCAGCAGTGGAATTATTACCTAACACAACTGCATTATCTAGAGATGTTTTTACATTATTACCCATTACGAATGTGTTGTTGGCGCTCACTTGATTATAGTTACCAACGCTATAGGAATTATCGCCCTTCACGGCAGCTATCTTATACGTTCCTACACCAAAGGCGCCCGATTGGTTACCTTCAATCTTGTTGTATGCACCTATGGCAGAGTTCTTATTGCCTTCAAAAATAATGCCATGACCCATGCCATAGTTAAAATTGCCGTTTACAGTAGAGTTAGAGCCGATTAATACGGTATTATTAGCCTTACTATGGGCAGCTTGAGAAGCGCCAAGCCATACGTTTTTATTGCCTTGAGAATAAGAACCTGCAAAATACCCTATAGCAATTGTATCGGAAATGGTTGAATTATAACCGGCTGCAAAGTTAGCTAAGAAGTTATAATCACCTTTACCACCTGCAAAGGTCTTAGAGCTAAGTGCTACATTGCCACCACCTTGAGAACCATTTAAAGCAAGACGACCAATAGCGATATTATTACCCTTTGCATTCGGATCTCCTGCATGGGAATATGGATCACTGTTAGCTGCCCCAGTATTACCACCAAGCTGAACATTATCTGAATTGGTAAAAGTAGATCCTTGTAGTCCAATATTATAGGCTACACCACCTGATGAAACGATAGGTGTATCAGCGGCTTGCACCAAGCCCATAAAAGATACACTAAACACACTAACCATTGTTACAATACTTAATTTTGTTGCGTAATTCATGTTATGTCCCTCCTACACTCTCCTCTTACACCATGTTGCTATACTCCCGCTAATGTTCTTGATGCGCCATAGATTTCAGCCACCACATAAGGGTTACCGCAGGTACTCAATTTGGCGAGCATCCGTTTTGTATAATCTAAATGCTCTAACAAAGCATCCCGTAGTTTGCGTTGCACGTGGTCAGGGGAATGAAATACGAGTATAGGATCAAAGTCTCCTATGATGATATACGTTGTATGTGGTTCTGGTCCTGGCTCAATGCGGTATTGAAATGGAATAATAACATTGAATAAACCATACACCACATCGCGCGCAATTGGTTTCCGTGCTTTAAGACAAGCAAATGTCATGTTAGGACCTAACGTTCGTGGATCCGTATACATGGGTTTTGACCGTCTTGTTGATTGAATGCCGTTTGCTAGAACACCCTCGTATCGTGCTATCTCTCGCAATACCGTTTTAATGGATTTGTGAATGACATCACGCCGACCATCTACATAATAACATGCGGTGCAGTCACCACCATCTATGTAAACAGGGATTAAGCAACATATATGGTGATCTACATCGCCATATATCGCATTTGGATTACAAGAAATTGATTCTTTATTACTTACCGTTTGATACGCTGTATTATGCATCATTATAACCTTTCTTAAGATTAATGAGTAATAAAACTAAGGAATTCCTCTTGTAAAATTGTATAAATAACACGTGTTATATAAATGTGCTTTAGCAGCACTTATGAGTTAATTGTATACCTATAATTACAAGCTGTAAATATATAAATTAAAAAATATTTTAGATTTTTTAAAGTTACTTATAACTATGCATATTTTGCATATCTTGAATATCGAATTCTTTATTATCCGCTACCATCATATAGTACCGCAATTGGTCGATGGCCTTTTGATGGCGTTGTTGCACAGCCTGTCTAGACTGATGTGTTTCACAGCCTATCTCTACGCAGCTCTTGCCATCTCGATATAGGGCATACAATAACTGTTGTTGCTGCCGTGGCAGTTTTCTGAAAGCAGACCACAGACGATTGCGCAATTCGTCTTCTGTCACCGTACCGACAATATCTCGTTCAAGATCAACATCGCTAGGGAACTGATCCATCGCTGGCTCTGATACATCATCACCGGTGCATAGAGGCAAGGTTAACTCGTGGCGCCACTGATGAGCTGATTGTTTATAAAAATTAAGATAACCATAATGAATGGCTGCTTTCACATAGCCAGAAAATGGTACCTTTCCCGATGTGTGAAAGCTATAGATAGATTCGATAAAGATGATCCACAGAAATGATTCGACGTCATCCGTCATCACAGCCGTACTACATCGGCTCGCATACCGCATGATAAGCGGCCGATAGCGTCGGCATAGCTCGATTTGTGCCGCATCGATAGTCAATTCCTCGATAGGCCACACGGCTCGTTCCGTACTGAGTACCGATACACGACGTTCTTGGCAGACGCGCACTAAACTAAGGTCTGTCACCGCTTGTAACACCTTTTGGGGACAAACCACATGCTTCACGTTCATATTCGTTCCTTTCTGCCTAGGCTTACTTGGAATATACACCCAATTGAGTATTTAGACAAATGAGAAATTCCGCCATAAATGCATAGATTTACAGCGGAATTTTTGTTGTTACATATGTATTTGTGTATAATTACAAACCTATTTCAGAAAAGTACGTCAATTTAGATCAATTTTACATAGCTGCATGAATTTGAATCGATCGTTGTACAATGAGCAAGTTCGAATCAATTACAAGTCGCACGAATTCGAATTCATTTCACTAAAACGATTGTATTAAGCGAGTGTATCTAGCGCAGGTTTTGCAATGGTATCGTAAATATATTGCCCTTGACCGCAATTGATTTCCTCAAGATTTGGGAACACGAACTGGTACCAAAATTGGAACATAGTATTCACAAAATGGTAATCTGCGTAACGCAATGGACCACGGCTACCACCTTGAATACGTCCAATAATTTCCATATCTAAGAGGTCGGCCATACGGGTTGCAAAGGTGCCACTCTTAAGCTCACTGGCATGACATAATTCTGTATAGAACGGCTTATCCAGTTGTGCTAACGCATAGAGAATCGCATTAGCGGCGCCTACATTACGAATGTAGCGCATAAGCAATCGTTGTGGTTCCGTACATAATATGCCTTGTGGTCTGAAGAATAGACGCACAATATTTTCATCTACCGATAAGGCGGGATCTATATGCACGAGATTCCCCGGCATACCACCTGTTACATGGTATAGCTTAACAAGATCTTCGTCCGTATAGTCCCAACCTAATGCTCTCACATCATCAAGTGTGAACGGATTGACCTTGAAATAACTATGAATGTAGGCTGCAATCAAGCTTGATTCGCCCAAGATTCGCCCTTTTAATTCGTCCACATGGGTTCCCATGAGGAGTACGAATACTTTGCCATGGTCGCGATAGGTTTCCATCAAGTCACGCAATATGATAGGCGCTTGTGGAACCGTATCCACAAATGAAGGATAATCATCTATGATGAGCATGATCCGCTTGTCAAGACTTGCTTGAAAAACGCCACGCAATGCATCCTCTAAAGTCTTAAAAGACCCTGATGGCACCTTTAGTTCTCTCTCAATTGATCGAATATGAATGGACTCATTCGCCAAGCGTCCAAGCAGATATATGGTATGACCCTTGCCTAATCGAGCCTGTAACGCTCTAGCGATATACGTTTTACCAACGCTGTAAGGACCGTGTACAACACTCATTTCCATGCGGTCCTGATTGTATAGTTCCATTATGGCGTCAATGACCGCCTCATGGTTACTACATTTCATATAAGATCTCACCTCCCTTAAAATAGTTCTCAGGAGTTTATTATATCATATTTTAAATAAACTATAAAATATATCTTGTAAATTTTAACAAATAGATAATAAATTCATTTTTTACACATAAAAAAACTCTTTTCCCATTATGATATGTACCCCTTTTACTGTTTGTTCAGTAAAGAGGGTACATTATTACAAGAAAAGAGTTTCTATGCCTAATTTTACATTCTTATTATTAAAGCTTACAGTTGTAAGCCATATCTATCGGTCATTGCTAAATTTCATGAGCATGATGCGGCGCACCGCTTCATCAAGGCGTGCTTCGGAAATGGTTCCATTTGCTACGGCCTGCGTCAACGCGTCGTGAACTGCCTTGATGTGCTTGGCATGCTTACAAAGGATAACCATGTCGCTGCCTGCATTAATAGTACGCACCGCATAATCCTCTATGGACATACCAGCAACGGCAGCACCGACCTCGATATCATCGGTCATCACGACGCCGTCAAAGCCCAGTTCATTCCGTAGCCAATCTATAATGATCGGTTTAGATAGACTCACCGGATGATTCGCATCGATAGAGGGTACTTTCACAGCATTCACCATAATCATAGGATGTTCGTCACGCGTCGCATCGATGAGCTGAGCAAATACGCGACCATCATCGTCCATGAGGCTCGCCTTCGACGCATCTAGTTTCATACCAGGCACCGTGTAATCAGCGCCGCCTGGAAAATATTGGTACCCCGTAAACACGCGATTCGCCGCATAGCGTTTAGTAATAGTCTCACCGATGCGCGCCGCCCGGTCCACATCGCTCGTGTACGAGTAAAACGAGTGGGTATTCACCATAACACCCAAATTGAGATTGAACCCAAGGTCGCGCATCTCAATGGCCGTGCGCGTCGCTAGACTCGACACCGCATCAAAGCCCTGTTTCGATAATAGCTTAGAATCCGTCCACGGTAGCATCAAATTAGGTCTATACTGCATGCGTTCTCGATTCATGGCGATGAACGGTGGCATGAGGCTGGACGTATTCGCAGTATCTCGTATGCCTTTTGTGAAAGCCCGCACTTGCTCCTTGGATTCCATATTATCATGATCTAGCAAAATACCGCCTACGCGATATTTACGTACTAATTCTTTTTGTGACTCGTCAAATGTAGTGCCATCTAGACCGATACACATTAACTGACCAATCTTGTCCTCTTGTGACATCGTGCGCACACTGCGGTCCGCCTTTTCCGCAGCCGACGCATTCATAGCGGCAATCGCCTTATACCCTACGGGCGCACGGTCAGAATTTGTCGTCACACTCGGCTCCTCTCGACTACACCCTACAATGGTGCCCATCGTGACGATCGCCAAAACACCACAAGCTAGCCTCTTTACGAACTGCTTCATATCTCTCTACCCTCTATGACAGCTCAACCTAACTATAGATAAACTAGAACTTATATCCTCCCAGTCATAAGTCCTATTGTTAACACTTGTATACTATCATTATAATAAAAAACTACAACCTAGTCGAATATATAACTGATGTATTCTCAGTATACATAGAACTAGATTGTAGTGTTAAGATTATTTACGAGTATGATTTGTTCCTGTTTCATCGGACTCAGATGTGGAATCCGTTGTTTGTTGAGGTGCTTTATGAAGGGTCATCACCGTTTTAGCCGCTACCTTTTTCACTGGGCCTGTTGGTAATACAATAGGTATTTGAGTGTTTACTTTCACAGGACCATTAGCAGGTACAGGGGCTTGAACCGGTGTCGATAACGCCTTGACGATATTTGGTTGCGGTGCCGTTGGCGCTACAGATTGAGCCGCCGTTTGAGCTGCTATCGATTGAGATGCTGTTTGCTGTGCTACCACTGGTTTTGGTGCTTGTTTAGGCGCATCCGGTTGTTGACGTGCCACACGAGCCGCCGCCAAGATACCTGGGTTCCGATATAATAACTGACCACCTTCGGTAGACAATTTTTGATCGTAATAATATACATCAGCGTTGTAATACTCACTACCGCTCGCCACATCATAACGCAAGCCAATCATGGTGTACACCGTAAAATGTAGCAACCCGTCCGGTTTACTGCGATCAATCGAATCGCGGTCCACATACCAATTATTGCCATTATAGGTGAAAGCATAAATATCTTGCCGAGCATCGGCATTGGGTATAACAGATATAAACAGCGCGGCTACAAACATAGCCACTGCGCATATACGTTGAAACATGAGGCCTCCTCATCAAATGATTGTATACGATTTAACAACTTATTATACCACATTTTCTGAGATTGCGTTCCTCTGACATACCTACTTGGAATTAGAACAGGCCTGTAGTATTGATGGGCCCCTTTGATACTGCTCCTAAAATTAGAACAGGCCTGTAGTAATTTCCGAACCTTCGTACATACCCTTTTAAAATTAGAACACGCCTGTTCTAATTCTAGAGACACCATATAATTGATTAAGTTTATTTGGATTTGACGATATATATAATTTTCCTTATAATAAAAGAAGATAGCCCAGCGAGTAGTTCCGTCAGGCTCATCTCAAAAAATACGAAAGTGATGAAATGGCCTTTCAGTTACCTAGTTACCTTAGGATAACGAAGGGCTATTTGTCTTTTCCAAGATAAATAAGAGCCACAAGTGCACCAAAGGCAATAACAACAGTCATCACCTCTAGAATTATCATGATTAACTCATAATCACTCATAGAGCACCCCTCCCTCCATTAACGAAGAGAGGCCCAACCTCGCCGACTATCTTAAACTAATTATAATGCGAACATATGAGTTAAGCAATAAGCATCTATAAATACAGATATACGAGTTAAATTTATAAAAGCCCCAAAGTACTAACAGCTAATATATACGGCTATTAGTACTCTGGGGCTATTTATATATCGACTATATCCTCAGATTGTTTTAGGTAAACATATCTTAGAATTTATGTGTAAATCCAGCGTTCACAGACCAGCCTGCTTTATAGTCGCCAGATAATCCGGTGCTAATATCAGCATAAAGGCTGTTGTTAGCATTGATGCCATAGCGGCCACCGAATGCAAGGTCAGTCCATGTCCCTTTAAGGTCTTGTTCTGTTGATTTCACAGTAGAACCACTTGTGTATGTAGTTTTTACCGAGCCAGAGAAGGCATGGTTAACGCCGACACGAGTATAGATACTGCCTGCGCCAAAGGTCTTACCAATTTCAAGGCCAAGACCGCCAGCAGTGCTGCTTACGCCAGCTTGATCTACATGCATGGTGCCTGCATTAAAGCTATCTCCACCAAAGTGAGTATAGCTCAATTGTGCTTGCGGTTCAATGTATACACCATTTTGTAATTTCACAGTTTTACCATAGCGCGCGCCGATAGTGTATGCATTAGCCTTCGTTTCGCCAGATAGGCTTTCACCAATTTCATTACGAGCTGTGAAAGTATTCGTTACACGACCAACTTGGGATTCAAGTTGAATGTATTGATCTCGGCCGAGGTCTTTCAAACCATAGGCGCCAACAGCAAAGGCCTTTTCTTTGCCAGAGCCATTAAATACATAATCATCATGGCCACGAAGGTAAGACACTTAACCGCCTACAGTCCAACCGCTACCAGTTTTAGCGTCGTAACCACCTTGAATGCGTGTATAGGTTGTATCGGTATCAATACCTTGTGCATCATAGCTATATTGACCGCCACCGATATGGGCCCAAATACCTGTTGTTGCGCCTTGTTGCAATGCACGAGGACGGTAAGTATTTGTTAATGTGCGCCAGCCATTGATGTTGCTCATAATCGCAGAACGAGCACCACGCATATGCGGAGTATCATATGCCATTGATTGGGCTGGGGCTGGGGCTGGTTGTGGTGCAGGTTGCGGTGCCGGTGTTGGTTGTGGCGCCGGTTGCGGTGCTGGTGTTGGTACTGGTGCCGGTTGTGGCGCCGGTGTTGGCGTTGGTACCGGTTGTGGCGCCGGTGTTGGCGTTGGTGCCGGTTGTGGCGCCGGTGTTGGCGTTGGCGCTGGTTGCGGTGTAGGTGTTACTGTTGTATTACCATATACATATTTACCTTGACCATTTTGATCCGCTTGCCATGTAATAGCACCTTCTTTAGCATAACCAGACGTTACTACCTTAAAACGGCCAGATTCAGCACCTTCAGAAGCAATGGCTACTGTGCCTTCAAGGTTTCTTTCACCAGTCACATAGTTATGATAATACACCTTATGTGCAAGATTATCTAAAACCTTGTTTACATTATCCTCAGTAGACAAGTCTAGTCCTTTGCGACTAGTGTATAGATGAGCGCCAGAATTAGGGGCTGCACTTGTGATATGAATGTCACCACCCCAGAAGGAATCGGCCGTTAAACCATTATATGTTGTGATTGGCGGTGTATATTCTGGATCTTCGGTATCTGCATATTCATCATTAGGATCATAAATAAAGTTCACATGGCCTTCGAGCTTATCTATATGGATTTCATTATGCTCCGATTGTGTGACACCATTGTTAAAATTACGGTTCTTAGCACCTACTAAACGATGTACATGACTCGGTGTAGTCATAGTAGAATAGCTTGTACCGGATAAACCACCTTGATAAAAATGATCCCAATAACCCTGTTCACCAAGGAATACATTGATATGATTATCATGAGGAGAATTTTTATCTGCTAAATTAAGAGCAAAACCAACCCATAATGCATCTTTCTGATCTAAACCAATATTGATTATAGAGGAAGTCTCCTCATTGCCGTCAATGCGCACATCACCGTCAAGATTAATATCATAGCCTTGTATTTTTCCATGAGAACCATCAACGCCAAGATTTACAACTCCACCATTAGAAATTACTGCAGGTCTACTTACATTCCCTACTTGAATTAATCCTTCTCTAACGGTAATGGAACCATCATTCTTAGCCACTATAATAGCAGGTCTATCATCAGTTGCACGAGCATGTACACGATCTATAGCAATAATCGCTCTATGATCGGCCTCGATACCTTCAAGAACTCTCGGTACTTCACCTAGGTTCATAACATAAAAATTATCAGCACGAATTACACCATCGTCATCCATAGCCATAGCATTAGGGATAATCGCGCCAGCAATCGCCAGCGCTACAGCTAGCGATAGCTTTGCTTTACTTACATGTCTCATAATAGTCCTCTCACTCTCACAATATAAATAAACTATAAATTATCTTAAATTATAATTTATAGTTTGTCGTTTGTAAATATGAGAGAAATAAAATTAGTACAGGCCTGTAGTATTGCCTGGACCCTTTAATACCTCTCCTAAAAAATAGAACAGGCCTGTTCTATTTCTGGAGAGACCATATCAGGCTATCTTACAAATTAGAACACGCCTGTTCTAATTCTAGAGACACTATATCAGGCTATCTTATTAATTACTACAGGCGTGTTCTAATTTAAAATCCCCTTGATAAGTACCGAGATACTCATCAAGGGGATTGTGTTAGTTATGGAAAAGACAAATAGCCCTTCGTTATCCTAGGATAGCTAGTGAGCTCAACGCACATTTTACGCTTTAAATGTAACACCATTATGCTCTAGTTGTTCCACCGTTTTTTTACCGATGCCTGGTAGCATCAATACTTCTTGTTTAGTAACTGTTTTAAAATCAGCTACTGTGTATAAGCCAGCTTGTGAAAGTGTAATTTGTGCACCAAACCGTATATTGTCATATACCGGATTTCCTCGCACAGCCACACCTTTATCAACCTCTACGGTACTCATATGAGCTGTCTCACATTTTCCTATATAACTATCATTAGAGTACCGATTCACAACAATTAGACCGGTAACACATTCATACGCATCATATAAAGTCTGCCATAATGGGCTTTCAAAACTCACCAATTGAGTCGGTAAAAATGAGATAGCAGTATATAAGCTTATTAATTCCCGTGGATCAAAATCTATATCAATCACTTGGTCTACCATATACATAATGGTCTCTAAGTGGTCTTCCACAAAATCGTTCCACCGCGTTGCATCTTGTAATAACCAATCAATATCTTCATATTCGTCAACAAGGTCTGCTAATACATTATAGGCAATCTTACTTTCACCACACTGCAAAGCCAATAAAATATACAACATATGCATCGGCAACATGATATCTGGTGCCTGATTAAATGCATTTTGTATATCATCGCAACATGCGAGATAGCTCTGATACACCTTGCGACCACGATCCCAATTGGCAGCGCCACAACAAGCAACCATCATGTACACAAGGAATCCTGAATGGTCTTGCTTGTCCCCGTGAAAGACAGGAGTAAAGCATGCAATCGCATCATTATACATATTGTATTCTAAATATATCATCCCCATATCGATGAGGCATCGCATATAAGGACGAGCCTCGATTATATGCCAATCCATTTTCTTAGGTTTTTTCAACGATTCTACTAGCTGTTTTAGCTGATGAAGTTGAAAACTTGGATGCAACTCAAGAGCTATAAGTTCCCGTTTAGCATCTACTTCATCAGGACATAACGCAAGAATCTTATTGTACAATTTCTTTGATTCCTCAGTCGTATCAGCCTCTTTTGCAGCCTCATATAAATCACGTAATTTCATTTCTATCGTATCATTAAAATCACCACGATTATATTGAGTCATAAATGCTTCTATCAAATCCTCAATAGGTTTGAATTCAGCCTCATGTTCAGATATAAATTGTTTCTGTAAACGTAATAATAACTCACTTTGAAAGCGAAACATAGAGTATCTCCTTATACATATAAACGTAAAAATACTACTTATCTGTAATATATCACGAGAGGGTATATTAATTCTAGAGGTAAGGCCTTATTCTATTAATATCTCATCTGAAAATTAGTACAGGCCTGTAGTATTGCCTGGACCCTTTAATACCTCTTCTAAAAATTAGAACAGGCCTGTTCTATTTCTGGAGACCATATCAGACCATATCAGGCTATCTTACAAATTAGAACAGGCCTGTTCTATTTCTAGAGAGACCATATCAGGCTATCTTACTAATTAGAACACACCTGTTCTAATTCTAGAAACACTATATCAGGCTCGTCTTGCTAATTACTACAGGCGTGTTCTAATTTAAAATCCCCTTGATAAGTACCAAGATACTCATCAAGGGGATTGTGTTAGTTATGAACGATACCAATCATCATATTAGAATTGGTAGTTAAGGTCTACACGGTAGTAGTTGGAAAGTTTTTCGTTATCGCCAGTAGCCTTGTTTGTTTTGTTGTTGAAGCCGTAGTATGCTGTTAAGCCCACGTTCTTTTGTAATGCGTAATCAGCAGTTAATAACCAGCCTTTGAAGCCTTGGTAATTCAACGCACTAGTAGTGACACCAGCTCCAGTTGTAGCCCAAGCTGTATTAGTTAGATCGTAAGCGATGTCCCATGTAGAGGATGCAGCGCCTAAGTTTTGGCCGAAGTTGAAGTATTGTGCTTTTACGTCCCAAGAACCGCGTTTTGCTTGGTCGTAGTCACCATAGCCAAGGCCAGCAGTCCATGCAGAACCGTGAGAAACGCCAGCAGCTTTCACCCATTCGCCACCAACCCAAACTTTATCAAAGTTCATGTCTGTGCTGAAGCCATACATGTTTCTAAGTGCGTCACCACTGGATTTGTGTGCATTTCTACGCGCATAGAAGCCGCCAAGGTTCACATGTTTATTAAGTTGGCCTTTAACGCCTGCATAGGTGAAAGTTTTATTAGATTTTTTAGTTAAGCCGTCAAAAGCACCTGCCACAGCATAGCCGTAGGCTGCTTGGAATTGAACTTTGTCGTTGCCTGCGTTGAATTGAACGCCATCGAATGTGTCATCATAAATCAAACCGTTGCCGAGCATTTGGTCGAAGCGACCAGCTTTCACAGACACGCGTTCACCAAATTTATGATTTACATAAGCGCGATCGATAGTAGCCGTTGCATTGCCACCATTAGTCGCATCGCCAAATTCAAAGTCCCCAGATGTTACGCGAACGACAGCATCTGTGCGGTCATTGACCTTCGCGTTGAACTGAATGCGAGCACGCGCGTCGAATTGGGAACCTTTGCTGTAATCGCCCATAGCGTTTACATAGTTACCATCTTTCTTTTGGGAACCAAGATAACGAAGACGCATATCGCCGGTTACTTTCACATTACCCACGCGGTCCTCTAAACGAGCCACGCGAACGCCCAAGTTATTTAATTCGTTAGAGAATTCATCAGCCAAACGGTTAATCAAGGCTTGTTGTTCCGCATTCGCACGATCTTGGTTAGCAAGCGCCTTCGCTACCATTTGTGCTACTTGGAAACGAGTAATACCATTTTCGCCTCTGAAAGTCCCATCTGGATAGCCCGTGATGATGCCAGTGCTAGCCAATTGAGACACGGCTTGGTAGGCCCAAGAATCAGGGGTTACATCGGAAAATGGATTCGCTGCAAACGCAGTTGTTACACCCAACACAGCTGTTGCTGCAAAGATAGCGGCAAATTGTTTTTTCATAACTATACCTCTCTCCAAAAAAGAATCATACACATCTGCAATTCGGCCCTACTAACACGTATCTCCCTAACCCCTTATAAGTGATAACCGTTGTATACAGAATATGACATAAGTATAACATACTATAACAAATATTTTATATTTTAGAGAAAAGTTCATTGGATTTTCATGGGGGGGAGCGAGACGATAAAAATAAGGCACCGACTAAGTCAATGCCTCATTTTTTAGGGTTCTATCAATATTATGTTTATATTGCAATATATTAGTACGCTAGTTGACCAGTAAATACACGATATGTATCGTGTGTTTGTAACAAGTCTTTCACGTATACACGTGATGTTGTATCATCTAATTTCATAGCTAATGTACGACCAAAGGATTTTGCCTTATGAATAAGCTCACCAAGGAAATTAACAATAGTAAAGAAAATCTCTTGTGGTGTCATAGCCTCCGCTTCAAGGGCTGTATCTGCCTCACCTAGTTGTAATGAGTATACGGTATCTGATCCTTGCAAGGAAAAGCGCAAGATGGCAGCACTGGTTTCCATATCATAGTCAAGACGATATGTATTCAATTGTCCGCTAATAACTACATCATTAGCTGCATTTATAATTTCCATATGAATCGGTTGTTTGTTTCCTACAGACAATACATATGTCCCCATACTAACACCCCATCAATACACATTATATACATACCCATCTAATAATATGAAATCAACTCAATCGATTTTCATGATAATTTCATTCATATATAGATTATACAAAATCGGTGTGTTAGGGGGCAATAAACTGAATATAAACTTTATTAGATTTTCACAGCCTAATTTCCTAAATATACCATTAATAAGGGATTGATGAATAATCATAGACTTTTATACTAATGCTCTACTAATTAGAGGGCAAAAAACAAAGGCCTAAATTACTATACCGTTCTAATGAATGCTTACCATCCTTAATAAATTTCCAGGAATCCTCATAAGATTCACAACGAGAAAAATCAGAATCACATAGAAATGCTATGAAATCATCAATATTATCAATATATTTCTCTGAAAACTCTAATGCATAATCTTCCTTTTCTTTATCAGTAGCATTTTGAAGATTATATAATACATGATCTAAATTACAAGACATATAATACACCTTATAGGGAATACCATTGTAAATACCGCTTGTATTAGTACTCAATGTATCTACATTTTCTCTCTTCTGAACATTTCTAATACGAATATTCTCTACGTTTGAGGTTTTTATAGATACAGGTGAATAAAATGGATCTTTACATGATTCATCTAATTGGATGAGTGTATCATCTATATAAGCACCATCCATATCAACAATATGAACAATCCTATCTATGTCTGACTTCTTAAATTTATCTTTTGTAATCCATGATTTAACCTTATTTCCCAAGTGTGCTTTTATTTTTGATTGATCAATATTTTTATCAGTAGTAATATCACCATGTATTATCTTTGTTACAATACGATCACTATCAAAATATTTAACAAAATACCGTTCTAATGCAGAAGCATCTGATGGACCTTCTACGATTACTAGCACTATTTTTTTTCGTGCCACTTATATCCACCAGCTTTCTTGAAAGCATATGAAATTTCAGCATTTTGTGTTGGTTTATAAACTTCTTCTGCTTGCTCACCTAATGTAATATCCCGATAATAAAAATCTCTTAAATTATTAGATGGTTTCACATTTTTAGGCCGAATATAACGATTAGTTGGATTTGTTGTAGTAAAGGCAATACATTCCTTATCTAAGGTTTCTAAAGGACGCAAATTATGAGATGTAAAAATCAATTGACCTTTACCTTTTTCAGCTATAATTCGAAGTAGTTCCCCTAGCAAATATTCAAAAATACCTGCATCTAATTCATCAACAGCAATGGTAACAGATGGACGATTATATACAGCAATTAATAGGCTTAAAATAGAAATAATTTTACGTATACCTTCTGACTCATATTTTAAAGGTATACTTTTATCATTTTTATTAGAAACTAGCATTAAACGTTTACCGTTTTCACCATTTTCTAATAATTCAACGCCTAAATCAGAAGCTGAAATCCGTAAGCCTGGAATAATTTCAGATAAAACTAAATTCATCATACTAATAATATTATGAATTTCATCAACAATAGGTATTGGTAATGTGATTGGTTTATCTAAAGGTAAAGTAATAGTACCGATTCGTCCCATATCATCTTGTTGTACATTTATTTCTAATGGTAATACATTAAGACCGTGTAGACCACTATGAGAGGTTAATACGACAAATAAATCATGATTGCCATATTTCACTAACATATGTATAATCATAAAAATATAATTATACTCACTAGTATTTTCAATAAATTCCTGTCTAGAATTAAGCCGTTTCAAAAATAGTGAAGAAAATAAAAAGGATCTGGATGTAGCTTGGCAAAGCCGTTTATCTACAAGAAAATCAGTCATATCATCATAATGTTTACCAAATAAAATTTCAAATTTGCTTTTAGGTATAAATACTTCTGTAGTATCTGTATTAGCAATTATATTCTTCCTAATCGATGTAGTACTGTTTTCCATTCTATACTGTAATACTTCTTTTTTTACAATAGGTATAGTTTTTATAGAATCTATATTGTCTGTATTACTATCACTAGTAACCTTATTTCTAGCTAATTCTACATCGTAATATACATGTATATTATCATCATCAATTTGTATAGAAAATTCAAAAGAGAGTTCTGCCAAATCACTATTGATATTAATATAATCAACTAAATTATCTGGTAATCTCTGACCCATCAATAACTGTTTTAATATATCAATCGCATTAATCAAAACCGTTTTTCCTGATCCATTTTGTCCGTATAAACCTAATAAATTTGCCGAAGAACATTTCTTATCTACGTTCAATTTAATATGACCATATTCAACATTCTTTAGATTTTTAATTGTAATCTCTTCTAAACGAATAATGGGCGTATTCATAATTAATTCTCCTTTTCTTGTCAATAGTGTATCACAAACTTGACAAACAAAAAAGAAGAACTGTAAAAACAGAATAAAAAATTCCGTTTTTACAGTTCGTATATAAACTTATTCTATCAAGTTTAATTTAAAGCACTAACATCAATATAGGATCTGCAAAAGTTATATGTAATGGCTAATAAATTTTCAATATGTTGATTAAATTCTTTTTCCTTAATATCTTCGTTTATACTTATCTGGTTATGTACCTTATTTAAATATTTTAATAACACTTCTGCTGATTTAATATCTTGTAATCGTAATATTAAAGAATATCTACACTCAATCGCAGTGCTTCGATTAATTGTTAACTTTTCTAACTCATTTTTAAGCGTTATTTTTTCAAGTTCATTCGTTGTACTATTTAATTTATCTTGCAAATAAACTTGTCGCCTACAACCATAATAATATCCGGAAATATCTGTTATATATTTTGAAATCAAATCCATTATTTCTCTACTAAATAATTGTTGCTTTTCTTTTTTATATTCTAACTCATGTAAGCGTTGTATTTCATCAGTTTTACTAATACTTAATAGAACCGCAATTATAGTTCCTACACCACCAATAATTCCACTTGATATACTTCCAAATAAACTAATTATATCAGATTGATTAGGTATTAAAGAGAAAGTTTTAAAATAATATATAGACCAAGATAATATACCTCCAAAAATTAATGAAATAAATATTGTCAATAAAATATATATAATTAGTTTTCTATATTTATTCTTATATTCTAATAAATCATTATGCATAACCTTCCTACCCTCTTTATGGCAGTATAATATATTTTGTATAACCTGTTCTCAAACAATAAAAAAAGAACCTAGCTACTTTATGATTAAGTTACCAAGCAAAATCGTAGAAAGAAGGTTGATTCTCTATGTTTAGAGGTAACATAATCTCAGTTGATACTCCAGATAATCATTCAATTTTTATGGATTTACTTCGTAATGAGCTCGAAACGATGTTAAATACGCTGTTATTAGCTGAATTAACTGAATTAACTGAATTTTTATCCTATGACAAATACGATGTCAGTGGCTATAATACGGGGAATTCTCGAAATGGATATTATGAGCGCTCTTTACATACTATTTTCGATAATATTATAGTCAAAATTCCTCACGATTGATTAGGACAATTTCAAAATAAAATAGATTTTATCTACTATTGTTTCATACAATTTCTTAAATCTCGTGTAGCTTTTTGAATTTCCACATTGGGTAAAAATAATCCAGAAGACCCTACAACAAATAAATCAGCACCCGACTCCCGCATCAATGGCGCATTATTTAATGACACATTTCCATCTACTTCCACCATAATATGTTCATATCCCAAATTATCTAACATTGTTCGAGTATCTTTTATTTTCTGTAAGGTCATAGGTACCATTTTACGACCAGCAAAACCAGGATTTACAGCCATAACATTAACCATTTTAATATTGTCTAATAAATATCGAATAGACTCAATAGATGTAGCCGGACTCAATGCAATTCCTGGCAATGCACCCTTTTCCTCAATTAATTGTAAACTCCCCAATACATTAGAGGTAGATTCAAAATGAATAGAAACGATATCATTTGGTTTAATATCAAACCAATCGAGTTTCCGCTCTGGATTAGTAATCATTAAATGAATATCAAATGGTAAAGTTGTTATGGATCTAACAGCTTTTAAAAATAAATTATTTAACATTAAATTTGGTACAAACACCCCATCCATAATATCCATATGCAAATATTCAATACCTGATTTTTCTAGTTCCCTAATATCCTTTTCGATTTCAAGTAAATTAGCACACATTAAAGATGCAGATAGTTTAACTGGTAACATAATTTCTCCCGAATTTATTCATTAATAAACATGACTTTACATACATGTTCTTGTTTTTCACGAAGCTTATTAAAAGCAACTTGATATTCACTAAAATCATAGCGATGTGTAATTAATGATTTTCCATCTATTGTATTATCATACAAACCTTTAATAGCTGTTTGCCAATCATCTATATGCTGATTATGACTACTATTCCAAGTACCGCACACATGTAGTTGTTTACGCAAAATAGCCCAATACTGTTGTTGAGATAATTCAATATTCCCCTGTGGATTTCCCATGACTAAAACAGTTCTTTCTGCATTACAAGCTAATAAAGCTTGTCCTAAAGGTTCAGATGCCCCTGTTCCTTCAATACAACAATCGACCCCATTCTCTCTAGTTAACTCTTTAATAGTTTCTACAACATCTACTTTTTCACTATTAATTAAATCTATAAACCCTAACGACTTAGCAAAAGCTAGCTTTCGTTCATCTCTAGCAATACCAATAACACGAGCGCCAAATGCTCTAGCCCACATAGCACAAAGCAATCCAATAGGGCCTAATCCCCATATAGCAATAGTATCTAATCCCTTAACACCTGTAAGTCGAATAGCATGTAATGCTACTGCTGCCGGCTCTGCTAGAGCGGCTAGAGACAAATCCATATCATCTGGTAAAAAAACAAGATTTCTTAATTTTACGTTTAACTGCTCAGAAAAACCGCCATCGCGGCGAGAACCGTAATAGTCATAATTATTACAGAGTTCGTATTTACCTATTTCACAAAATTCACACCGTTGGCAAGGAATAAGTGGAAAAATAGCTACTTTTTTTCCAATCAAGGTTTCATCATCAGCATCAGTAATAACACCTGCGAATTCATGTCCTGGTACTGTCGGAAAGTGGTATGTTCCTTTTGTAAATACACGAGGAACATCACTACCACAAATACCGGCAGCCTTAATCGTTACAATCACTTCATCAGATTTTCGTTGTGGTAATTGTATATCTTCATATCGTAAATCACCAATTTTATGCAATACTAAAGCCTTCATTTTTTATCTCCTATTAGATAAAATTGTTTTAAATAACATTATATCTTCTTGAGTAGTTATTTTTAGATTATTAGAGGAACCTAAAGATTTACCAACAGGTTGATTATAGTACATTAATAAATTAGTAGGTGAATCAATATAATTGCAATCTCCTTCTGCTAATTTATAGATCTTATTAGCAATAGATATCTTCATGGACTCCGGTGTTTGACCTCGAAACAATTTTTCTCTAGGGTATACACCATCAATCATATCACCATCTTCACTAATAAACATCGTATCAAAACATGGTGCAACTGCCAAAGCCGCACCAAGTTGACGGGTTACAAAAATACTACTGTTAATTTGATTAGATGTAACACAGGGACGTACTGCATCATGAATGATAACTATATCATTATTAGTAGTAGCAATCTTATTAGCTTCTTGAATTCCTTTATTAATAGACTCAAATCGAGAATTCCCCCCCGTAATAATAGATACAAGCTTAGTAATGTTAAATTTACTTTTTAAACGATCGATATAATCTTCCCAGCTCGCAACACAAACGACAATGATTACATCTATCTCCATAGATTGTTCAAAAGTCTCCAATGTATATGCCATTATAGGTTTATGATTTACCTCTACAAATTGTTTTGGAATATCAGCACCAAAGCGACTACCAACACCACCAGCTATAATCAATGCAATATTCATTTTATTCCCCCTACAGCCTACCTATTAGTCAGTCATATTATGAAGTGTATAAGCAAGTGATGCAAATGGTGCAATATCACTCGGAATAATACGATGAGATTTAGGTACATAAATCATGTCACCATCTTCAAGAGCAATATTCTGTTTAATATCTTGCTTCTTAATGAAAGTTTCCATATCTACCTCGCGTACGTATACTGTATCGTCGATAACACGTACTACTTGAATATGACGTGGTCTAGCTTTTCTAGCAGTACCTTGTGCACTGGAAAGAGCAGCAAATACATTCATATAATCAGCACCTAAACGATAAATCCCAGGCTTTGGCACTTCACCCATTACATAAACTTGACGACCACCATATTCAGATACATTAATCGTAATGTCTGGATCATGTACATATCTAGAGAATTTTTGATTTAATACAACCGTCGCTTCTTCTAAAGTAAGACCAGATAGTTTAACAACACCTGTATAAGGTGTATTAACACGACCATCTGGACCAATCATGAGTGTAATACCAGATTTACTAGTTGCATCGCCACCACCAGAGAACCCAAGTTCACCATTGCTATAGCCTAGCATATGAAGATTAATTTTATCATACTTGGATAAACGATATTCACCAATATCTGTACGAGCAAGTGAAAATACACTATCTTTAGGATTAATGTACTCTCCATTCTCTAATACCATTGTTAATTTTTGTTCTTTTGTAGGATGTTTCGTTTTAAATATAACAACCTCTTTACCATTAACAGGACTACTTACAACAGAAACATCTTGCACATCTTGATTATAAGAAGTGGAAATACTACCCATATACTCAACACCAGCTGCATTTACCATAACTACACTACCTAGCAAGCAAGCCCCTACAACAGACATTAATAACTTATGTTTGTTCATGTTTATCTCCTTAATATTACCCTTTCTTTAATCTCAATTTAACCAAAACTGAGTCAGTTAACTGCTTTTCATAGGCATTAAAATTAATAACACGTTGAAGTCCAAAGTAGATAAAAGTGTATACTAACATACTAACCATTAAAATATAAATGGATTTGTTTAAATCAATATGCGGAACAATATATAATCCCACTATAGTTGCTACGATAGTAACGATAGATAAGCGGAAAATTTCTTTCCAGAAATGAATAATATTCAGCTTCATATAACGTTGGTAATATACATTCATAATAAATCCATTTCCTAGTAGCATAGAAAATCCCGTGGCTACTGCTCCACCAACAATGCCATATGAATCAATCCAGAAGTACGCAAGAACTATATTTAATGTACCAACGAGGACATAGACTACAGCGCGCACATGATACACATTACGAGCTTGCATAATAGCAAGGCCAACGTTCTGGATTAGGTCGATGGTGAATGGTGCGATGATGAGCAAGGTAATGACATATACCAAGTCAAAACCATCGCCAACCCAGTAATGTAGGAAACTATGTCCAAATACAATAAATCCGCTGAGGATTAAAGACAATAAATAAAATTGTAATCGCCCTATTTTAAGGAACAAATTCTGTAACTCTTCGTCGCTACAGCGGTTTGTGATCATAGCCGTAATCTTAGGCAACAATGTGCCAGATATAGCTAACGCAATATTCATATAGTTAATATAAATCTGACTCGCAATAGCATACACTGCAACAGATTCAGCGCCCATCTTCATACCCAATAAAAGCTGGTTACTTTGCCAAAATACTTGATCCACGATAGCAACTACAAATGTACTAAGGGATAAATTTCTCATAGCTAGAATTATCTCATTATCCCAGCCACGATATACCAATCTAGTACCTAATTTGTTATGACAGTACAAAACTTTTACAATCACCAATACCACATTAAAGATTGTTTGTACAAGAACAACACTCATTGCAGATGGATAAAATATAATCATAGCAATAATCGCAAAGGGTTGTAGCAATATTTGTAGTAAACTAATAGATCTGTGGAATATGAAATGCTCTTCAGAAATGATGACCGCATCAAAAACCTTAGAACCGAAGAGCACCATTAAGTTCAATAAGAGCAATAAGAAGATATTTTGAGCACTACCAATCATAGATGAATCCAAGGTAGCTCCAAAAATATATGGAATACATAAATAGAATATGAGACCTATAAGACTAAGGAGTACCCCAATACCTACGTAAAGAATGAGGGACATTGTTAATAGCTTGTCAATTTTCTCTTGGTCTTGCAAAGTCTTATATTTTACTAAAAATCGGGTAATCGTTGCAGATAACCCGAAATCTAATACGTTAAAATAAGCAATAATAGATCCAAGCAATCGATACAAACCGAACTCAGCAACGCCAATAAAAGATAGTAGAATCGGTACATAGGCTAAGTTAACAATCGTATTGCCTAGTAAGAGTGCGTAGGACAACAAGGTGCCAACCTTTCGCTGTGTAGAAAAGTTCTGAGCCATATTATTTCTCCTACTCTACCGATCAAAAATCTTAAAGTTAAATTGATAATCGATATTCATACTTGAAGGATATGGGTTACGCCAATTTGAATAATAATCTTGTGGAATCCCAGACATCATATTCAAGAAGGTATACATATAGAACAACAATATAATATATCCCCATTTAAAGTTGTAGATTTTATCTTTCACTTGCAATAGAAAGTTGGAATTCAAGTATTGAATCGTATAAGGCATGATAAGAATAATAAAATACTCAAAATATTTTGTTAAACGTGTAATCGGCAATGAGAAAGCGAACAAGAAGTGTCCTAGAATTCCTAAGAACCAAATATTTAACAAACCTTTATACTTTGGCTTGAGCTCCATAATCGCTATACGAGCAATAGAGAACAAACCAAACTGTACAAACATGTATAACCCCGTCATATTAACAGAGTCTACATCAGAGAGGTAGTTTAAATAACGGCCATCTACTTGTAAGATACCAAAAATCGTAGACAAAACACTTAATACGATATTTAGCTTAAATATAAGGAATGTCAAAATAAATACGATTGCGTACTTGTACCAAGAGAATACTCTAGTAGGCACAAAGTATAGTATGACAGCTACGACAGCACTATAGTGCATAGATGCAGCAAAGGCCACCACTAATAAATATTTCCACAAGCTACGCTCTAAACAGTAACGGTAGCCCCAGAAGATAAGAACCATACTGAGGCCTTGGCGAATACCATTCAATGAGAAGAAATATTGTAAACAGTAATACAATGCGATGATTAAAATCTGGATTTCCGTATCTTTTGTATAATACCTAATACTGCTCCATAAGATTAACATAATTGGAAGCTCATAAGCGATGAACAGCATTTGATAAGAGAAGTGAAATTGATGTAAGAATTCAACTAACAACAAAAACGTGGGTTCCGGATAGAGATCATCGATTTTAACTGTATCAAATAGCACTATATACCAGTCATAATCAGTGCCAATTTCATATCTAAATAAGCCAAAGAAAGTTATAACACAAATCACGAAGATAGGCATAAACTTTTTATACTTTGGTGGAAGTAAACGTTCCGTCACAATAGATGCTAATATAAATATGGCCAGACCAATCCAAAAAGCCATAGGATCACCTAGTCTTTCATTCCACTCATGCGTCTTGTGTATTGAACGTAAATAAACGCACCCGCAATCACTAAATATAATAAGCCACCAGCAACCATTACATATAATTTTCGTGGCCAAGAATGTTTCAATGGCAATGTAGGCTCATTGATAACACGCATATCCATACCATCGATATTTTCTTTAATTTTTAATTCTTCCAAGCTCTTTGTTAACAAGTTGTAAGTATCCGCAGATACTTTGGCATTACGTTGTAATTCTAGGAACTTAACGGATTTTTGAGATAATTGATTAGATTGTTCTACGTTTTCTTGACTCAATGTATCAAGTTGAGCAAGAGCTGCTTGTGCTGCTTCAATATTATTCTTGGCAACTACGCGTTTTTGTAATAAATCCATTTGAACTGGGCTGATTGTTACATTTTCAGAAGCGATGGATTTTGCTACAGTTTTGGATAATTCGCCTTCTAGATAAGCGATATTTTCTTTAACTTTTACAACTTCTGGATAATCATCAGTGAATTTGAATTGTAATTTCGCTAATTTTTCATTTTCACTGAATAATTCTTTACGGATGGATTGAATTTCAGAATTATCAGCCATTTGAGAATCTACTAATTTTTGATTTTGGCTATCGATTTGAGCTTCAATAGAGCCTAATACAGCATTATTAGTATTAATTTTTACGGTTTCTTCTGCTTTCGCTTTTTCGTAACCAGAAGTACGTTCTAACAAGATTTTCTCTTGCTCAGTTGGAGAAAATACTCCATTTTCTTGTTTATATTTTTCAAGAGCAGCTACGTCTGCATCCATTTTTTGTTTAGCTGCTTCGTTTTTCTTTTCCAAGATGTTAACTAATGTTGAATCTTGCGTAGAGCTCACATCAGCAATAGCATTTTTCAAAGATTCTACTACATCACCAGCAATGCGTTGTGCATTTTCAGGAGAATCTGCGGTAATAGTAAAAGACAAAATCGATGTACCACGAGGGTTATCTACTTGCATGTATTTTTTTATGAAATCATCCGCATCGAAGTTTTCTTTTTCTGCATCTTCATTGCCTAATTTTTTGATAACAGGATTAATAACCTTATCACTCTTAAGAACAGACATGTAGTCCAATACAGAGTCACCACTAGAAATACCTGCTAGTGTTAATAATGCAGTGTTATTTGCCATAGCACCCAAGGCACCTGCTTTGGGTTTTACTTGGATCATTACACTAGACTGATACTGCTTTGGCAGCAAGAATGCTAATAAAAGGAATATTACAAAGATGCCTCCCATTAAAACAAGGAGTAATTTCTTATACTCTTTAATGATATCCTTTATAAGCTGATAGGAAATAACTTTCGGTCCCATACTAATCCTTTCTTTGATAATACTTGAACAATCTAATTCTGCCTATTCTTGTAACGATAGTAGACGACTACTACCCAGTAAAGCTTCATTTGCAACAAGCGCACAATGAGTTGCTTCTTTTTGCCTAAACTTGGATCTACTACTAAAGGATGTAATGTAGCCAATCGCTTCACACGATCATAGTACGATAATGCTCTAGAGTCACCTTGCAACGCGGTATACTTATTGAGCAAACCAATGACTTGGTGAATGTAAATCATATTGTAACTATTTGGACAATACTCCTTTAAAAATGTATATTCTATATCCATCTTGAACACATCATTAGAAAAGGTTTTTTCTGTATATAAGGTGCTCAATGATATTTTTGTATCATAGTGAAAGTATTGATATAGACTTCTTTCTTCTATTTTATAAGATATGACGTATCTATAATAGGAAAAATTAAAAACTTGGTCCTCTGCAACAGATAAATTCTCATCAAATCGTAAATGATGCTCATCGATTATAGCTTTTCGATAGAGCTTCGCTACAGGACCACGAATCCAATCAATAAGATCGTAATACTCTTCGGCTAAAATACCTTGTGCAGGTGCCTTGTGGACACGTAAATCAGGTTTATAAATTTTGCCAGTACCATCTACGTACACATCTTCGATAGAGCCGATGACAAGGTCCGTATCACGACTAGCCACAATAAAGGATTCCACATAGTTTTGAGAAATCATATCGTCACAATCGACGAAGACAATAAATTCCCCTCCTGCTTCCTCAAGGCCTCTATTGCGAGCCGTGCTAACACCGCCATTCTCTTTATGGATGACGCGTATGTTTTCGCTTTTTTGTGAAAGCTCATCACATAGCTCCGATGACCCATCAGAGCTACCATCATCAATCAAAAGCAGCTCAAAGTGTTTATAACTTTGGTCCAATATAGATTGAACACAAGCCTCTAAGTGAGCCTTTGCGTTATAGACAGGAATGATGATACTAACGAGCGATTGTTCCATAGTATTCATTATTTGTTTTTCCAATACACATTAAAATTATGATGGCTTACGCGACGATCCTCAGGAGGTGGCGTCATATAGTCGCCAAAGGTATTTTCTAAATACTCGATATAACCTTGAGGTGCGTAGAACTCAGTGTCTTCGAAGGGTAATTTCACATAGCCATCGATGGACGTTTTTTTCAAGCTTTCAAAATCCCAGTTCCAAACATAGACGGTCAAGCCAACAATATCAGATTCGCTAATGCGGTATTTTGTAGCGATAGAATTTACAAGAGAAAATACCTTTTGTGTATTAAAACCAGCACATACTGTAATAAATGCGTATTTAATAAAGGTTCTGATTTTATTCTTTAATTCAACATTGTTCTCTTTAGAGTCTGCAAAATGTTTACTTGGCGTATAGGTGAAAGCGGAGGCATTACCAATAACGCCTAATGTTTTTTGAGTAAACAATAATAAACGTTCTTTCCAAGAGCAAGATGGAATTCCATCTACTGGGAAAACATCGATAAAGGCATGGTATTCTTTATATTTCTCTTTCAACGTATGCTCGTATAAAACGGTTGCAGTGTCACCAACACGGCCAAAGGACATATGCCAATTTGGATTGTTCTCCAAAGAGTCTGCATGATAACGAGTATTAGAACTATTATATAGTTTGAAGAATCGCTCATAATCTTCTCTCGGCATAGCGATATCGATATCATCATCCCATGGAATGAACCCTTTGTGTCTTATCGCACCTAGCAATGTACCACCACATAAGAAGTACTTAATATCGTGCTTTTCACAGAATTTAGCAACATCCTTTAGAATATTAAGTTCTACTGCTTTCAATTCTTCTATGGTTAATTCTTTCACTGTTAAATCATTCATTACTCTATTCCATTTTCTTTCAGATATTGATTGTATAAAGAAATAAACTGACTATTTTCCTTAGAGTCATTAGACATTGGCGTGATCATAATAGTATTGTGAAATAAGCAGTAATATCTAGGCAATTTATTTGCTGCTTCTGTAAACACATTGAGTAGTGCTACTCTAATATCCAATAAAGAAGTATCTATCGCTTGTAAAGCGCCCATAATCGATATAACAGAACCACCAGTATCTACAGAATCATCAACGATTAAGATTTTTTTTGCTTTAGATACTTTTTCAATGATAACATCATTAGGGAAGGAAACCTGTCGCTCTTTAATAGTGTTATGAACACCAGATTTTATCTCCATTTCGCGAAGCATAACCTTCACTGACTTAGGCAATAATTTTAAAAATGGCGCTATTGCAGTCTTTAGACTACTCGCTTGGCGTTCTGCATAAACAGGAACGATAGGTACCCCGAGTATATCACCTAAATGTTTACCAATTAAATAACCACCTTTAGCGATAAAGATGATTAAATCCGGCTCATAATTTTCTTTAACAAGGTCAGCTAATTCATAGCTTCTTTTTTGTAAGTCTTTTAACGATAATTCGATACAATCCATAAAAATCTCCCCGTTGAATAAACGATAACATACGATCTAAAATGGTGAATTTATGGGCTACTGGAATACATGGTGAACTAGTGAATGTAGCATTTTCTATGGCTGCAATAAAAGTTTCTGGAGTTTCTGGAGCTATATCTGTTTCTATATAGTCCTTACCGATTTCAATCCACGTGTGAATGTCGCCACCGATAACTTTACGCAAATTATATTTCTCCGCTATTTTATTTTGTTTTATATCATAGTCAGTGCTAATATTCCGACCATTATGAATCTCGATACAGTCAATTTGAGACTGTAACTTTTCAATATATGATTCTTTTAAAACAGTTTTATATCGCTTCTCATCATAAGGGTGTGGAACGTAGACGATACCACCTTGTCGCTTGATTTCAGCGACCGTTTCCTCTGGTGACATACCACTCTTTATATGTTCATTAATATACAAACCTATAATTTCCCCTGCTGTAGTCATAACCTCTTCCCCTAGGATGACATAAAGCTTATTCCCTTTTCGTTCACAATACTCTTTAAAGGCCAATGCCCCTTTTAAATTGTTATGCTCTGTAATGGTAATATGCGTAATCCCTTTATTGAGGCAACGTATATAAAGTAACCAAAACGGTAGCATACTATCATGTGAATATTTAGTGTGAGCATGACAAACTAATTTCATAGAAATCAAGCTCCTTTTACTTAATTATATTAGCTATAAAATCAGCTATAGTTGGACAAGCTTGTCCTTTTTCAAATATGCCTAAACGCTCTTGATGAGCATGTAGTCTTTTGACATACTTATCTTTATCATACTCTTTGATAAGCTGTCCTAGTGCTTCATTGGTCAAAGCAAATGGATATGGCCACTCTTCTAACGGTATACAGTAATTCGTAACAGACTCATACGCCACCTTATCAGGCGTATAGAGAAAACAAGGACGTTCTAATAGACCAAAGTCCCATACAGAGCTAGAGTAATCCGTAATGAGTACGTCTGTAACGAGCAATACCTCTTGCATATCATCATGACTGGATACATTAATGACATAGTCTGGTATATCGCTGTCATTTTCCAAATAGTAATGGCCGCGATACAAGATTTTCCACTCGCCACCGAACTTGTCTTCTAAGTTTTGTTTTAGCTCAGAAAAATCAATATCGTAGGTGCTACTGCCTTGGAACTCACGGTACGTAGGGGCATATAAGACATAGTTATAGTTTGATTCTAATTTGATTTTTGAAAGTATATCCAATCGCTTAATGTCCATAATAGTACTATCAGCGAGGAGTATATCATTCCGAGGCAAACCAGAGTCAATAAATTGTTTCTCTTGTACATCAAAGGATTGTGCTGCATAGTACGTATAGAGCTTACAAGAAGATAAGAAATAGTTAAATTTATGTGTCATATGGTAGCGTATACGCCCCATCCAATTCCAATCTAACAACATACCCCACTTCTTATAGGCACCGCCTCCATGCCAGGTATTAATATACACTTGATTCTCTGTAGTCGGCAAAAAAGCTTCCAATAGGTCATTAAAAACGATAATCTTAGAGGACAAATAATAGTAAAAATACTTTAGTGATCCTTGTTTTACAGTGATAATGCCTTGTCGGCGTAAATCATCATAAGGTTCAGGATTATTGAAAGACCATACGATTTCATACGTATCGTCGTTCTTCATGTACTCGCTAATATATTTAGGGCTGCAAGTGTAACCTCGACCTTCGTAAGATCTAAAGAGAATACGGTTCTTCTTTACAGGAATAAAGAAGGCAATTCCTCGAAAAAAAGTTCTAGCTGCTACTTGGGCACATAGGCCACCAAAATTAATGGCTAGATACACCACTTTCACCTTGCGAAGTTTATTCTTTAATTCTCGTAAATCCATGATTATACTACTTATCTAATTCCAATAAAGCTTCAATAAATAATTCCATATATTTAACATCACCAGTTGTTACACGAATATAGTTTTTTAGAATATCGTAACCAGAAGTTTTAATGGATATCTTCTTTTCAGTTAATAATCGTTCTGCTACTGTTTTAGAATCTGTTTGCACCTTAATCGTAACATAGTTACCGCCTTGATATACATATTCGTAGCCAGCTTTAACCAACTCAGCCATGAGATACTCACGGCCTTCTAACTCTGTAGCAATAAGCTTTTGTGTAAGCTCTTTATTGTTAATAAGTTCATTAGCAAACAATAACGCAATAGCATTTGTATCAAAAGTTGGTCTCGCATTATTAATCATTTTAATAATTTTAGCAGAAGATATAGCATATCCAATACGGCATGCTGCAATAGAAAATAATTTAGAGAAGGTACGAGTTACAATAATGTGATCGTATTCTTTTAACAATGACATCTGTGTACCCTCATAAAAGTAGTGATATGCTTCATCAATAATCAATAGCGAACCCGTAGATTTTGTTTTTTCTGCTACAAGACGGAATTCATCATCTGTATAAGGACGCCCTACAGGATTATTAGGGTTCAATAAGGACACAATGCTTGTATTTCCATCGATACACTCAAACAATTGATCTACATCAATATTAAAGTCTTTAGTTACATCTATCTTTTTATGGTTCAAACCATACATATTTGCATATACGCCGTACATTTCAAAAGTCGGGAATACACTAACAAAGTTGGAGCCAGGTTTACCAAAAACCTCAAAGATATATTTCAAAGCCATTTCTGAACCATCAGTAATAGCAATATTATCTGTAAATACACCATGAAACTTTGCCAAAGAGTTAATAAGAGGAGTTTTATCTGGATATGTAGAGAAAAATTCTGGTGTCAATTTACTTTTAACAGACTCTACTACCTCTAGTGGCAAACCACCAGGATTTTCATTCATATCTAAGCGTAAAATACCTTCACGGTTACCATCTGGATATTTACGTTCTAATTGTTCAATTAATGGATTAATATACATAGTACTACTCCTACTAGCTATTAAAAAGTAACCTTATTCGCTACGTTAAATTGATTAATCATATTCGTAATAGTTCTTATTTCCTCGATTGTTAATAGGATAGAGTTCTTATGATTCAAAATACACTGAATGAATTCAGATATTTCATAGCGTAGACCTTCACCATCAAATTTATAAAAGTACTTACGGTTCATATTGATGTCTTCAAAACGAACTTCAAAATATTCTGTTTTCCACCAAGGAGCAGGAACGTAAATATATCCTTTATCACCAGAGATAACCATATCCCCTTCGCTCTTACCACTGATGGCTACATTAGAGGTAGCAACAGTCTTCTCGTAAGAAATCAACATCTTAGTAAACATATCAATACCATTGTCATCCCGACTGAAGAATTGAATGTTTTTATAATCTAACCCTAAAAGCTTAACAAAAGCCAAGAATGGATAGGAGGCTAATGCATGTACACTTCCTCCATCAACTAAGCGAATTTGCTCTCCTAGTTGTTTACCTAAGATTTGAGTAAAGTTAGCATCTACACTCAAAATATTACCGATAATACCGCTCTTAGCCAAGGCAATCAATTTACCAAAAGCCGGCGTATACGCTGTTTTCAAACCTTCCATAAAAACACAGTTATTAGCATCTGCCAATTCTATAATTTCTTGTAATTGCTCATCTGTTACGAGTATCGGAAACTCCACAAGTACATGTTTTTTATGTTTTAAAGCATGCATAATCGCTTGAAATTGATACTTTGGTTCTACTACGATATATGCTGCATCAATAGCCTCATAGAACTCTTGTTGATATTTATAAACCTTGAAATCATATTGTTCTTTAAGTTGCTCAAGATATCCAGACTCGTTATCTACGTAAATAGCCTCTATATTAACACCAGATACATATTTAGACTCTTCCAAAAAGCGTGTTGTTACCGATTCAACACCGTAACAACCCAATTTGATAGTATTGGTATTTCTAATGTCTGTACTAGAAATACCTTTAGTTCTATCTAAATAAATAACTTCACAATATTCATTCAGATAGTCAAAATGACCTCTCCAATCTGAACCTACTGTAAATATATCAACATCATATTTTTTTATATCATCAATCTTTTGACCAAAATATTCTTCTATGACAATTTCATCAGCAAAACCCGTTTCTTCAACATGTTTAATGCGTGTCATTAAAGAATCACGAACGTTTAACTTACCTCTATTTTTATCAAAATCACCTGATGTAACCCCTACAATCAAGTAATCTCCTAACTCTTTCGCTCTTTTTAAAAGGTTATAATGGCCCTCATGAAATAAATCATACGTACCATATGTAATAACTTTTTTCATATTTATACCTTTATACTTAATATGCACCCTTACCCTTAAAAACAGTCAATACTGTTTTCAATAGATATACAATATCAATCCACACAGACCAGTTATGAACATACCAAGAGTCCATTAATACGCGTTCTTCATAGGTAGTATCGCTACGACCACTGACTTGCCATACACCGGTAATCCCTGGTGGTACAAGGTAAAAGTCGTTGATATAGTCGCCGTATTTTACGATTTCATCACTCACAATAGGACGTGGCCCTACAAGACTCATATCCCCAACGAGAACATTCCACAATTGTGGCAATTCATCAAGACTCGTTTTACGAAGGAATTTACCAATTCTTGTAACGCGAGGATCATCTTTCAATTTGAAATCTCGTTCCCATTCCTCACGAGCTACAGGATTTTCTTTCAAATATATCTCCAATGCCTCTTGTGCATTGGGCACCATGGAGCGGAATTTATAGCACGGGAACTCTTTACCACCTTGGCCAACGCGCTTGTGACCAAATACAATAGGACCTGGAGAATCTAGATAAATTAATATAGCTACGATGGCGAAAACTGGTAAAATCAAGATGCCACCACATACAGTAGCTATAATATCAAATAGACGTTTAAATAAACGATTTCTTCTTTGAGCTAGATTGTTTTTAACCTCTAAAATTAATGTCTGTTCATTCATCAAGCCACGTGCTGTAATATTAGCTGCTGGAATGCCAAAAAGTTCAGGTACAAATGTCACCTTTTCCACAAGAGTTTGTAATTTATTAATCAATGATACTAATTTAGTAGGTTCTAAACCTGGTGCGCATACCAGTACATTAGGGATATTATAATGTTTAATAACTGCTTCTGCATCGCTAAATCTACCTAGACATTTATATTTATTTGCAAGTATAGAGGATTTAGGATTATCGTCTACAAATCCTATAATTTGATACATAGCAAGTGGCATTTTGCTAAAATGAGTATCCACAAGTTCTGCCGTTTTACCTGCTCCTACAAGCAATACAGGAATAGCTAACACTTTCAATTTAATAAGTATACGAGCTAAAATATATCGGAAGAAAATAACATATAATAATATAAACCCATATGATAAAATGACGAACAAACGAGATACATTATTTAATATATGACCGGCGTACATCAACACGATAGATAGTACAATACCTATTGTGATACTACGAAAAATAATTTTTATCTTTTCCCAGTATGCTATATCAATTCTATACCCATGATTTAGAAAGAGAACTATAATAAAAACTAAGGGTATGATAATATATGAATACCAACCATCAATATGTAATATCATATTATGCCCGTTAAAAGGCAAAAGTAATCGTAAATTATAAGCAGATACGATACCACATATAACGGAAATATAATCAATAAAGACCATTAAGGCCTTAACAATAACATTAGAGTTAACATATTTTCTTTCCATATATACTCCCTCATAATTAATAGGTCTGACTATTTCAGAATGCAGCTAGCTTTCTAACTTATAATTTATTGATATAAAATCGAATATAATACACTAAGAGGTTATAGGTAATGAAAAAAACGATTAGTGCAATAATCATTATCTTAATTATTGCTTTTATATGGGGTAATTCCTATCAATCTAAATCTGATACAACTCATTTCAGTATGTTCTTTACTACACATATACAGATTTTATTAATAAAAATCGGTCTCCATCCAAATTTGAACATTATGAATACTTATGTACGTAAACTTGCTCATCTTACAGAATTTATGGCACTAGGTGCTATTATCTATTATACGTTCAAACAGTTTTTTAAAACGCATATAGGGAAAAAAAGTATTCTACTAGCAATCTGTATTGCTACACTAGATGAAATGATTCAAATCTATATACCAGGTCGGACCTCATCAGGTATTGACGTTTTGATTGATACTACAGGATCTATAATTGGTATATTAATTATAAAGGGACTTCTTAAGCTAAAACTGCATTAGTTATAATTTAAGACTTCTAATCCCCCAATAAATAACAAAATATTTAACAATCTCAATATTTATATTATATTCTATAATTGTAAAATATTTGTAGAGAACGATTAAATCGTCCATAAATTATTCATATTTAACCACAGAAATTCCTTGCAAACTATAGATAAAATTACTATGCTTTTAGAATTAATAAATAATACTCATGAAATAAAGGTGTACAAGGAAAACAACCTCATTTTGTCCAATAATTACAATGGTGAACTGATGTTTTCACTCACACTTCTTTCCCACCAGCAAACTTCTTCAGAAAAGATTAAACCCTTATAACACTAGATATTTACTAATGTTATAAGGGTTTTCACACACACTTTTTACCCTATAAGCCCTGATTAAGCATTCGTATATAATTCAGAAAATCTGAAAGATTACTTTGTCTTAATCCTAAATGTTCACTTTTCAAAGTATAATGTTTTCCTGGTATAGATTTTCGATAATATACTTTGTCACTATTGGCTAATTGTACTGCGGTATTAAAATTATCATTATGCTCTCTAAAAAAAAGTAATTACATAATCTCCTTTTCTATATCCCATCGATACTAAATCATCCATTGTATAGCGCTCCTGACCTATTGAGCAAGCCATCCAATATTCTATATCTGGATTAGATAAAAAATCGTATTTTGCTTATTCAATTTATGGAGATACGCAATAAGACCATTTAATAAATGATATCCATTAGAGGTTTTTCCTGTTTGCGGATCTGGCTGTGCTTTATCTAAATCAGCAACAACTAAAAATACCTTAAATAAATTTTCATTGCTTTCAATGTAATTCTTAAACTTCCCATATCCAGCGCCATCAATAGAAACAATCTCAATATTAGAGATATCACCTAATAAATCTTTTATATAGGTACTTTCGGTCAAACCTTCACAAACAATTAAAATTTTTACACTCGTCTTAATATTTTTTGCTACTCGTTTTCTTACAAACTTTTTAGAGCTTGCCATATTAGATTACCTCAAATGAACCTTGTAAAAAATCTAATGCTAAACGCTTTTTATTAGTCCTCAATTGAAAATCTACTAAAGAATTAACAATTGTAAATAACGAATGATTTTTGGAAACAATATATATTTGTTGCGGTGCAAATAACGATAAATCAAATAACTCTAAATTATGTGATGTTACAATCAATTGACCTCTTTTATTCTTAGATGAGTTAATAATTTCATTAAATAATAGGATGAGGGATTTTGTACTAATAAATGCATCAAGCTCATCAACTAGAATACTTTTACCTATATGTACCTCTAACAAATTAGTTAACAAGAAAACGATTCTATTAATTCCTTTTGACTCAAATGCCAAAAGAAATCTTACAGTCCGCTTATGCTCATCTAGCCTTATGATCTTGACATTATAACTAAGCGTATCTGAATCATCAGAAATACATTCTTCAAACTCAATATCTTTAATAGTAGGGTCAACCTGTTTCAAAATCTGTATTGCTAACTCTTTATTATTTTGGATTAACTCTTTATGTTTATTAGAGAATGTGATATTAAACCATTTGACATCAGAATTTAAAAACAGGTCTGTTACTATAGAAATATTATTAATAGTGGAAATAAATTCATTATAGATATCTATTATAAAATCCTTTAATTTTGATAAAAGAGTCGAAGTAGATTCTCGAGAGTAAATCTCTTGTATCTTATCATCTAATAAATCACTATATAATACATTATTAGAAAATTCGAAAATAATATCTTGATTTTTAATAAGCTTTTCAACTATAATTTGTTCATTTTTATTGACCTGAATAGTATACTCGAAGCTATTACCTTTATCAGACTCAACTATTATCTCAAAAGAAATGGTATCAGATAAGCGATTAAAAACTCTTTCATTTTTAATTGGCATCCCTGTAGAAATCATTTGTTGTAAACCTAATAAAGCATATAGAATATTAGTTTTACCTACAGCATTATTACCAAAAATAACGCTAGATTTAGTAGATCTGTTTACACTAGATAGAATATAATTTTGTTCATATTTTATTGATAAAATTTTTTATCCTTTAAAAGTAGAAAAATTTCCCCTATTATACCATCGCAAATAATCTTAATAAAAAATAGTTTATCTTTTTAATAAATACAAATTTTTATAATTTAGATATCAATATTTCTGGATGCCGTACAACCCAAGCTGTTAACTCTACATAAGCTTGCTTGATTTCTACAAAATCATGACGTTCTACATGTGTTATAGGTGTATCTTGATCTTTAGAATCTCGCCAATTAATATTTTCTGCTGTATAGTTACCATAAAAACCGATTTCAGATTGTGTCATCCAATGGTATGGAGTTACAATATATTTTTGCGGTTCAAATAAAGAAGGCATTAAGGAATAATATTCAAAATCTTTTGGTGCTATAAGTTCAAAAATAGTAGGCATAATTTGCATATGATCACCAATACTATTTTTATTAATCCAATTAGTATCAATATCCTTATGATACATGGCAAAATATGTACAAAATGATTCTCTAATAGTTTGCTTTCTATATGAAAGCAGAGAATCCGCAATGCCACAGGAATGATCACCTGTGACTATGATAAGGCTATCCTCAAAATGTTCCTTCATAGCATCAACAAAATTAAATAATGCTTGTTCCGCATACCAATAAGTACCTAAAGCTGCTACTTTACTCTTATTATCTCTCACCTCTCTAGGAATATTTCCCAAAATCGTATCTGCATCCCATCCATATCGTTCAATAGGAATTGTACTTGGTGAGTGATTCGATGTTGTATAAATAAAATGCATAGTTGGCTCATCATCAACTGCCAGTATACGTTTTTTTACCTCATCTAGAAACAAATGATCATACACACCTAACCATGTAGCAGGTGCATCTTCACCACAAATATCTGGGCCACCGATACATTCATCAAAGCCCATTGATGAAGCAAATAAACCTAAGCTAGCCCAAGAAATACTACCCCCATACCAAAGTTTAGTTTTATAACCTAACCTCTTAATTTGTTCTGGCAGAGAAGTAATTATAGTATGTTCCCAAAATTGTGTTTTCTCATTAATTTCCAAATTAGAATCATAAATTCCTGAAATGAGACTTGTAATAGCCGGTTGAGAAATCATACCTGCAGGCAAAAAATTATCCATAGAAATAGTATTCTTTTGTGCTTTAAACTGCTTTCCTGCATCGGCAATATGATAATCTGAATAAATATCATCCGTCACAGATTGTGTAAGACTTTCACCAACAAGAATAAAAATATGCTTAGGCTTTGAAATTCGTGGACCTTCAGCTTTTTTTCGTAAAAGCTCTAATGGATTTACTCCTATCTTTATATCTTTAAATTCTGGAATAATATGCAAATTTTTAATCGCCGTGTTATCATCGTGATTCAAAACTTCATTAACATTATGTTTATGCACTAATTCCAATGCAATCAAATCATCAATAACGGCTTTAGCTAAAAATATATCATTTTTAATAATAGCTGGTACAAAATCCCACTCCGGTTTATTACGATGATTCAATGTACCACCATAACGTAACCAATAGAAAACCACTACCGTAAGAATAACTGATATAATTGTTCCCACTACTTGTCCTACAAATGGAAATGTAGGTATCAACAATACCGGCGTTAATAAAGTTGCATAAATTCCTAATGCTGTAATTACTGCAAAAGGAATAAAACCAAGTAATATCCATAATCCATGATTTTCATTAAAAAATATATCTAATAGATTCTTTTTATCAGCATTTCCACCCAAACGAACTAATTCATTATAAGTATCTTTAAAATGATAATAATATATTAATTTTCCCATAAATGCAGCATATAATACCATCAAATACAATGTTAAAAGTATGGTTCTTACAATATTACCTACCGCGAAATAAGAGGATATAAATGCACCCGGTAAAGAGATAGCTAAAAAGGAAACTAATAATACATAAGCATGAAAATCGAGTCCCCACCAAAATCCATAACTAAAGGTTTTAACTAGTTTTTTCTTATCCACATTCCAATGATATGAAGGTCCATATAGTTTAATAAAAATAAATCTAAAGATAGCACTGATTATAGGTGCCCATATAAAGATTTTTAAATCCTGTTGTAATCCTATTAGTAGTGACTCAAGCATATTTTACCTCTGATGATAGTTATCATTTTATATAATCTACTGAGAACGTAAATATTTTATCCATACATCTTAGTATACAATAATAACAAATAAAATATACAAGTAATATGACAAAACCAGTGAAGTACTAAATAATTACTCCACTGGTTTTTATAATTTATTTAGTTTTACTTGTAGTCTTCAACAATTCCTCCCACTGTCCCCAAATGGATTCAGGGCTGAATTGTTTCATACGATCACGTCCGGCTTGGCCCATGGTAGCGCGAAAGTTTTGATCTTGCATCAATCGTTCCAAGGCCTCCGTCAATGATGTTACCCCATCATCACATAAGATGCCTGTTTCCCCATCGATGATAAGTTCATTAACAGCAGAGCAAGATTTATAGCCAATTGCTGGCAAACCCATGCTCATCGCTTCCCCCAGTGAAAGCCCAAATCCTTCATAGGCGCTTGGAAAGGCAAATATATCTGCCTTAACGAGTACACTTGGTACATCGGTTGTCGTCCCCATAAAATGAACACGGTCTCCAAGTCCCGCCTTGGATACGATCATATCCAACTCTTTCTTGTAAATCTTGCGGTCCTCTTGGCCCCATAACTCGATATCCCAATTAGGATACTTCCCGGCCAATGGGGCAAATGCCTCAATTAACAAATGTGGTCGTTTATGATTCTTATCGAGTCGCGCTACAAATACGATTTTGTAACGGTCTTTTACCTGTGAAAGCTCCGCCTGCTCTGCATATTGTGGAATGGCATTACCAATAACGACAGTCTTAGCCTCTGGTAGATGATTTTTAATATGAGATTCAAAGGATGGCAATAATACTTGATTTACCGTACTCTTTGCAACCGCCTCAACCTCCTCTACAGGATAGGTATGAAAATAATCCTCAGGATCACCATGGCTCATAGTGATAACAGGAATATTTGTTTTCAAATCTAGCAATAACGCCTTTGAGGCTGCCGGTTGATATGACACGATTACGTCCGGCTTAGTTCGATCTAATACAGACTGAAGGTGACCTAATAGATATTTTTTGGTAAACTCATTATTTACACCACGTGCTTTACGCTTGTCAAAGGCACGCAAAATCTCCCGTTTTGCCTTATACCAAAGAGGAATAGAATAACTTTCACCCTCATAATGACATAAATCATATGCCTCGATGCCCGCATCAAGAGGATAGTAGAAATCCCCCGTTTGCACATCGCTATACACAAGACTCACCTCGTGGCCACGGCGCTGCATCTCATTGGCAAACGCAGCCGTCACCTTAGCAAGGCCGCCCGTATCGCCTACCATCTTTGTTAAATTTGCTAATAAAATACGCATAACACTCACCTTTTTACTACTTCTATTTTTTATCTAAATATTAACTTGTTGGCATAAAACAAAGATATTCAATAGAATATCTCAAATTCAACTCTCCATTCTCTTAGATATTTATAATAATAAAAGAACATTCGTTTTTTATAGTATATCAAAATATAGAACTTTTAGAGTCAAATAATATTATAAAAAAATCTCTTATCACTTAAATTAGTAAAGTAATAAGAGATTTCTTAAAATAAATTATAAGCTTAGTTAGCTAATTATCCTTTTGGTGGATGCGAATCTTTCCCATGACTATCTTTTTGTGCTATTTTACCATTTTTATTATGAATAATTAATTCACTACCTTGATTTTGGCTAATTTTTCGTGCATAATCCGTAGCTGATTGTTTAGTGTCAAAGTGCTTTGTTATCTTTGAATTTCCAGCACCTTTAACATTCCAACCACCATTCTTATCATGAACAACATGCTGATTTTTTCCCATGTAAACAGCCCCCTTTGAATACAGAAATAATAGGTTTTACAATAATATTACTATATACTTATCTCCTATTACCCTATATAGATACATAATATAGTTATAACTACTTTTTTATTCTATCTAATAATTTATTATAACTACAAGATCAATAATAAATTTTGGAGTTATTTATAATAAATATAGCTTATTAATTGAATTATATAATATTTCTTTTTATACATCAAATTAAATACTACAATCTATATTTTCAAATGATAACTAATCTACCACATATTTATCATTATTAACCTCATGTATTTTTACAACCATATCAACAGTTTCATCTTCCAAGTATTCAAAAGCTATTACTTCATTAAGTTCCATAGTAATAATGCTTTCTACAACATTCATTTATATCTAATCATAATTTATATTCTTTCATATATTTTTGTGGTTTAAATAATTTATATCCCCATCGTCTCAAACGATTAGAATGATGCTTATGCATACGCCATAATAGATCTTTTAAACCTAAATTATACTTTCTATAAAAATCATAATGTTTCGTATAAATAGCTAAAAAGCTTTTATCCATCTCATCTAAAGTTGCAGAATCAGACTTAGACGAACAATCAGCCCTTTTTCTATAGAAAAATAACAGCTCTGGTATACGATATACTTTTCCGCCATTTTTAATCATGTTAATAAAGCATTCCCAATCCTCCATTTGTGAAATAGACATATCAAATCCACCAACTGAATCAAATAATGATTTTCGAATAAGTTCAGATACATAAATACAATTCGAGCATAAAAAGTCTAATAAATTAAACTCTGGTAAATATAGCTCTCCAGATTTTCGTCCAAAAAATTGTACTTTTGTATATACAATATCATATCCTTGCCTAGCAATAGATATACATTTTTCTATATATATAGGAGATATAATATCATCAGAATCTAAAAATAAAAGATATTCTCCCTTAGCTAATTTAGCACCTTCCATTCTAGCTTTAGATGAACCGCCATTTTGTATTTTTATTACTTTTAAACGATTATCTATATCTTTATAACTATCAATAATAGAAAAAGTATCATCAGTAGAGCCATCATCAACGGCAATAATTTCAATATTTTTAAATGTTTGACTAGAAACACTCTGCAAAGTTTCTTCTACATACTTAACTGCATTATAACAAGGTATAATTACAGAGACTTTGATATCATTATGTGCTTCCATACAACAATATAACACTCCTTTTTATAATCACTTTACTGAGCATTTACAAATTCAATAACCTTACCAGCAATCATTTTCACATCATCTTTTGTTAAATACATATGAAGTGGCATTGTGATAATTCTATTAGACATTATATGCGCATTAGGGCATTTACCATTATCATAAGAATACATTTCATACTCTGTATTATCACGATAGTGAACACCAGGGTAAATATCATTTTCTTGTAAATATTCTAGTAAACTATCTCGATTATCTACGGCAATCTCATAGATATGATAAGAGCATTCATCTGCGTGTGGTGCACCAATGATTTGAATTTTATGCTCATTTTTAAACATCTCATTATAGCATCTAGCTAACTCACGACGATATTCATTTGTTTCATCCAAATATTTAAGCTCTACTAAACCAATAGCAGCCATAATAGAATTACCATGATCTTTATAACCAAGGTACTCTACATCATATTTCCATTTATAAGAACCTTTCGTACCACTATTACGTGCATACGTATCCTTATTAATACCTAACCAAGTCAATTTACGGCAAATTTCATCATACTTTTTATTTTGGAAACAAATCATACCACTATCAGCAGTTGGTAGATTTTTAACAGCCTGGAATGAATAGACAGCCACATCTACGCCATCCCATGTACCTGGCATTTGTCCATTCACACGAGTACCGGCCATGTGTGCCGCATCAAGAATTAGTTTTAGATTATGTTCTTTACAGATCTTAATAATTTTATCTAATTGACCAACACGTCCACCATAACCAACAAAAATAACAGCTCTAGTTTTATCATTAATTTTACGTTTTACATCTTCAGGATCTAAACAAAGGTATTCATCTACATCAGCAAAACGAGGTACTAATTTCTCATATAAAACAGCATGATTTGTAGATACAAAAGTAATTGGTGTTGTTATAATCTCATCACCATTTTCCCAACCATTTTCCTTTTTTAAGATTTCTACTGCTAAATGTAAACCAACAGTAGCAGAATTTAAGAAATGGGCATTCTCATGACCAGTATATTCTTTCCATTTATTTTCAAATTCTACTGTTTTAAAACCAAGACCAGTCCAACCAATTTCAAGGCACTCTCTGATTTCATTTAAACATTCTTCTACATGATATTTAGGTTTTAATACTTGAATCGTCATAACTATACCCCCTCTATAGATATAATTCCATTTTTATAATAATTCTATTATCTAAACTAGCTCTATCATATTCTTTAAATCCACACTGTTCATATATTTTTAGTGCTGGAATATTATCAGCAAAAACTTCTAACTTTAACTTTTGTAAATAAAATTTATCTCTAGCAACATTAATCAAATATTTTAAAATAAATTTTCCTAAGCCAGGTTGATTATATTTATCTTTATCAACTATAAGTCGACCAAATTCAGCCTCATTATTATTGATATCATAAATAGCAGCAAAACCAATTATATTATCATCATATTTACGAACTACAGAATACATATAATCTTGAAAGTTTTTTAAATACGAATTAAACCATATCTGTTGACTTTCATAAGAAATTTCCTTTTGATAGATAAAATTTTTACGATTAACACTCCTGTTTCGTAAAACACGTAAAATTTCTATATCATCTTTCAGCAATTCTCTTATATAAATACTATCATTCATAGCTATATTACAAGACATTTATATTCCCCACTAATTATATGTTCCCACCATTCTTGATTATCCATATACCATTGAATGGTTTTCTTTATTCCCTCATCAAAAGATGTTTTCGGTAACCAGCCTAATTCATTATTAACTTTAGTAGGATCAATAGCATACCGTTGGTCATGCCCTGGTCGATCTGTAACATAAGTAATTAACGATTCATCTTTTCCCAATGCAGATAAAATCGTTTTTACTACGTCAATATTAGCACGTTCATTATGACCACCAATATTATAAACCTCTCCTACACGACCATTTCTAACAATTAAATCAATGGCTTCACAATGGTCCTCTACATATAACCAATCGCGCACATTCTTTCCATCCCCATATACAGGTAATTGTTTATTATTGAAAGCATTAATAATCATCAATGGAATCAATTTTTCTGGAAAATGATACGGCCCATAGTTATTTGAACAACGAGAAATTGTTACAGGTAAGCCATACGTTCTATGGTAGGCCAATACTAATAAATCAGCAGATGCTTTAGATGATGAATATGGACTCGATGTATGAATCGGTGTCTCTTCTGTAAAGAATAAATCTGGTCGATTTAGTGGTAAATCACCGTACACTTCATCTGTGGATACTTGATGGTATCGCTGAATCCCATATTTACGACAAGCATCCATTAATACAGCAGTTCCCATAATATTCGTACACAAGAACACTTCTGGATTCTCAATGCTTCTATCTACATGAGACTCAGCTGCAAAGTTAATAACTATATCTGGCTTATATTGCTCAAATATTTTATAAATAGCTTGTCTATCTGCAATGTCTGCTTTCACGAAAGAAAAATTAGACTTATCTTTCACAGGTTCTAGCGTTTCTAAATTACCTGCATAGGTTAGCGCATCAACGCATATGATATGGTCCTCTGGGTACTTAGCTACCATCATATGTACAAAGTTACCACCGATAAACCCAGCACCACCGGTTACAATAATATTCATATGTTCACCACCCTATTGTCCACTATCAGCCATTGTAAAGGATATCTTATTCTCTAATTCATCAAAGAATGGAGATTTGCTATCCTTCTCAGATAGGATAGGATTTGCTATACCCCAATTAATAGCTAATATGGGATCATTCCATCGAATACCACCATCTGATTCTGGTGCGTAATAGTTATCTGCTTTATACATAAACTCAACATGATCTGTTAGGGTTACAAAACCATGTCCAAAGCCACGAGGAATTAAAAATTGTTTTTGATTTTCTTCACTAAGTTCAATAGCAAACCATTGCTTATATGTAGGACTATCCTTACGAAGATCAACTGCTACATCAAGTACTGCACCACGGACACATCGTACTAATTTAGCTTGTGATTTATGCCCATATTGAAAGTGGATGCCACGCAATGTGCCTTTTACAGTAGATGATGAATGATTATCTTGTACGAAATTATAAAATAAGCCAGCTTCTTCCATAGTTCGCTTATTCCATGATTCCATAAAGAATCCTCGATGATCACCAAAGACTTGTGGCTCAATAATCACAAGGCCTAGTATACCTGTTTCTATAACCTTAATTCCCATACTATACAACCCCTATCCTTGTATTTGCCCCTCTGCTACACGCTGTAAATGTTTACCATATGGTGATTTGCCATATAGCTTTGCACTCTCTAGTAATTGTTCTTTACTAATCCAATTATTACGATAAGCAATTTCTTCTAATGCAGATATTTCAATACCAGAACGTGTTTGGATAACTCGTACAAATTCAGACGCCTCATTTAAAGAGTCTACCGTACCCGTATCTAACCAGGAATATCCACGCCCCAATGTTTTTACTCGTAAATCACCACGTTCTAAATACATCTTATTTAAATCGGTAATTTCTAATTCTCCACGATCAGATGGTGTTACCTTTTTAGCCAATTCACAAACGTCTTTATCATAGAAATATAGACCTGTAACGGCATAATTTGATTTTGGGTGTTCTGGTTTTTCTTCAATAGATTTAACTAATCCATTTTCATCAAATTCAACAACACCAAAGCGTTCTGGATCTTCTACATGATAACCAAATACGGTAGCACCACTTGTAGCCTGTGCAGCTTCTTGTAGTTGTTTTCTCATACCAGCACCGTAAAAAATATTATCACCCAAAATCATGGCACAAGAATCTCCATTAATAAATTCTTCGCCAATAATAAAGGCTTGTGCTAATCCATCTGGAGATGGTTGCTCTTTATATTGTAAATTAATACCATACCGAGAACCATCACCTAATAAACGTTCAAAATTAGGTAGATCCTGTGGTGTTGATATAATCAAAATATCCTTAATACCTGCTAACATAAGCATAGATAATGGATAAAAAATCATTGGTTTATCATAAATAGGCAATAACTGCTTAGATGTTACTAATGTTAGTGGATATAGACGTGTCCCTGATCCACCGGCTAAAATAATCCCCTTCATAAAACTTTTCCCTCACTACGAATAGTTAAAATATGTAATTTATTATATATTAATTATTCAAATACTTGTTTAATAAAGTGCTCTATTTTATATATTGAACGAACCTGTTCTCCACCAGATTTAGCTATTAAATTTCGTTCATCTTCGTAATTTATATAATAATCAATTAATTCAATAAATTCATCATCTGTTCTATATGTAGCAAAATGAAGTCCTGATACTAATTTAAGATTAACTTCTTTTTGTTTACTAGATAATAAAAAATTATTATTTCCCATAATATCAAAGGTTCTACAATTATAACTTCCATGTTCCTTAATATGTATATTAAGATTAATTTTTGTATTTCTATAAATTTCAACAGCTTCCTCTGGTTGTATAAATCGGTTTTCTACATATTGTGCTAAAACTGGGTATCGTAATCTAAATTTAATTTTCCCTATCACTCGTTGATACCAATTATTCCAATGCCAAAAATGACCATATAATTTTAGATTATATCCTTTTTCCTTACAATGTATTGCTAATCGATTCAATAATTGTAATCGATAACTATTTTTAGGAACTAAACCAATAAAAGAAATATCAATTGGTCGATTCTGATTAATTTTTACTGGATTTAAACAAAAACTATCTCCAGCTACTAACGGCACATAATCAATATCTATTCCAAATGTAGACTTTGCGTATTTCACATCATCTATTTCAAAAGAAGATACCTTCATATATTTAAATAACCGGTCTTTTTTTAACTCAATACGATGCATAGAATCCCAAAACCACAAATAACATTTATATTTCTCAAAAAAAGATTCTTTAAAAAAATACTCATTTTTATTTTTAAAATCATTAATAACAAGAACCGTATCTACCTGATTCTTTGACATAAATGATTCAAACTTATCTTGTAATGATTTAGTAACCTTATCATTTGGTACAATAAATGGAATCAATTCAATACCTACATGTTTCCCTGCGGTTACTAAATTAGAAGCAAATATTTGAAATGCTGCCTCCATTAATACTACAACACGCATCAATAAACATCCCCTATACTTTATTAAATATTCTCTCTATTTACCTTTCTTACAAAAATCGCGATATTTCTACTTTAAATACGCCCTCAAATTCTCACTAATTTGTTCTTGATATCCATCAAGTAATTCATATCTCTTCCGATATTGGCTACGTTTTTGTGATTTGATTTCTTCAATCGGTTTTCTGTATTCTTCCAATGGTATTTTAAAGAATCGTGGATCTTGTGTAACTGTACCGCCAATGTCTTCCCACAATGGATCGAGTTCAGCTACTTTTGCCTTATGGCCACGCACCATGTGTGTATTGGCGTAGAAACCTTCGTCAGATACAGCATACATGGATTGCACTTTACAGTATTTAGCGAGTTCCCGAATCAAAAATACGATAAAGTTTTTTGGCCGATAGCCGAACATTTTTTTTGTAATATGTTTCGCATTATCAAGGCCATCCTTGTACCCTTGGATGGTGCCAATCCACAATGCTGGTTCCCCTTCTAAACCTTTGCCGAGGCGGATGTTCGCATGATATACGCCTTGGTCGCCTAGTTGCAACAGAATGGTAAATAAACCTTCCTTACGTTGACCAGTCATAAAGTTAAGGTGTGCCGTCATATTTAAATCAGCATCTTCCCATAGTAGAATGCCTTGTTTTAATCCTTCCGGTTTTAGTTCATCCGGATTATATAGCATTTCGATGGTCTCTGGCGTAAATACGTCTTCTAAGGCTGTAAAGTGATTCTTTACTGCATCAATGCGTTCACGCAAGGTAGATTCTTTAAACAAGAATATACGGCTCATCAACTCATAGAGACCTTCTTGTTTATCTAAAATATGTTGATCTGGTGCGTAGCTTTCAAAAAAAGACTTATATTCCATCATCTCTTGCTTGTGGCCTACAGTTCGCAAGAAATGCAAGACTACGCGTCGTGTTTCACGCCATGATTTTTTCCCATAAATAGCTCGACCATTAGCCCATTGGTCCTTTATATATTGAAACATACACTCTCCTTACTTATTCTATACATTAATAATCGAATCCATCATCCGTTTATGTCCAAAGTCTTCATTGGCTTGTACCAAACCCGCCTCATATATATCTGGATGTTCAATCATTTTGTTTACGAATTGTTCTAATCCAGCACGAATCGTATCTACTGAGGATATATCTAAGCTTTCACCAACATGGTAATCTCGAAGCACCTCAGGATTGATTTCAGGCGATACCAAGGCCGGTTTATAGAACCCAATAGCCGTATAAAGCATGGCGCTCCAGTGATAGCGATACCGTTCAGCACCATATGGCATCAAGATGGCATCTACGTCTAGTAAAGCCTTATCCCAATCGGAACCGATAAGGTTCGCATGTAGGAATGAAAGCCCTGGCACGTTCTTGTATTCGTCAGCAATGGCATCGAATAGTTCGCCGTCCTCAGGTTTTGCTGTCGCCCCTTGTACCAAGAGTTCTACGGGACCCGTAAAAGCAGCTGTTTTGAAAGCATCCAATAACGGGATAATATTCTTTTCTTTGCGGAATTGACCGAAAAAGCCAAGACGAAGTGGCATATGTGTAGAGAAGGTTGGTGTTTCGCCTGTGGATGGCGTAAACACAGGAGGTAAGATAGGACGTACGCGCGGTAGATCACTGCGCAGCATATCGTCGCGCAAGGTAATGACATCTAGGTAAATATTCGGATATCGATTGGCACGTTCCGCTTGTTTCAAGAACCGTACATTTTCACCCTTGCCAATGCCATGGAAAATAAAGTGAACTGGTACCTTTGCATGTTTTAAAGGCGTATCTAATAGTGCTTTTATATAGCGATACGTGGAGGTAGGAATAATCAAAGCATCACAATGATGTTCCTCTAATTTCTTGGCAGCCGAAGTAAACCATGCGCGGCGGCGGCGTTCGCGTAATATAGATAAGAACGGCTTTTTCCATTTCGAAGCGCCTGCATAGGTCACTACCTCTCCGCCCTCAAGATAGATAACGTCAACGCCATAATCAACCTTAAAGGTAAAATTCTCCGGCACCATCAATACCGGTTCATGACCTTGGCGTTTTAATTCATTGATGATCATGCGGTCAAATTCTACCTCATGACCGGCGGGCATAATGATGCTTTCCAAAATGGCTACGCGCATTGTGGTCCTTCCTTTCTCTACTAACACTCATCTGTTATCTAGAATCTATTATCTAGATCTGTTATAGTTTCCCATTGGATTTCAATAAATAATATAGCTTTACGTACTTAATCATGGTATAGAAATAATGGTTCACGGATAGGATAAATCCCATTTTTCCATCTAAAAAACCTCTATCTAAAATGTACACCTTGAAAAAAGCCCAACTTGGACGGATAAGAATATCCTTTACAAAGGAACAGGATTTTCCGTTTTCCTTATATTTCTTAGCCGCCAATGTCGTATAATTATTGAATTTATTAAAATACTGATGCCAATTATCGTAAGTATAATGATACATTTTGCCATGTAATTTGGCCTCAGGATAGGTGCTGGATATAGTTTCGTGTACAAATCCTTCTATATTCGTGCCTTCTTTTGGCATAAATCGCAACACGTAATCAGGACGCAACACACCATAAGTGGCCTTATTGTGATGGAACACATTGGACCGTTCAATCCAGTATGCTTTTTTCTCATTCTTAGCCAGCACATCTTGTACTTCTCGTTGTAATTCTGGCGAAATGCGTTCATCTGCATCGAGGAAGAAAATCCATTCGGACCGAGCCTCTTCGACAGCAAAACGTCGTTGTTGAGACCAATCGCCATTCATAGCATGATGTACAACGCGAGCCCCCATAGATTCAGCAATCTCTACCGTTTTATCCGTGCTGCCGTCGTCGATAAGAAGTACCTCATCAGCAAATTGTGCAGATGCGATACAGTCTTTCATATGTTGTTCTTCATTTCTAGCCAAAATAATGACCGTTACTGTTGCCATGTATGTCTCCCCTATTGTACATTAGCATAAAATTTCATCATCCACTTTATTTTATAAATTAATAATAGATTCAACCATTTTTTCAATTGTAAACATAGAAATAACCCTCTCATATCCATTACTTATAATTGTTTGATACTCTAATGGATTATCCATTAAATAAGTAATAGAATCAGCTATATGTTTATAATCTACAGTATCTATAATAATTCCATTTTCACCATTCGTAATAATCTCTTCTTGTGCTCCTGAATTACTTGTTATAACTGGTGTTTTACAATACATAGATTCACAAATAACAAGACCAAAGGCTTCTTTTATTTTAGATGGTGCTACTAAACAATGAACTGATTTATAAAATTGATTCATATTATTTTGAAAGCCTAAAATCTTCACATATGATTCCATATGATTATCACGCATATGTGTATATATTATATTTTCTGAATTTCCTGATACTTCACCACACATATATAATTCAATAGGCTTTCCTAATTCATACAAATATTTAATAGCATCTAATAACTCTATGATACCTTTATCTAATCCAATTCTACCTGCATATCCAACAATAAAAGTATCCTTTTTTTTCTCTATTTTTATATCTGGAAATCTATACGTATTTATTCCATTATGAACGAGATGATATTTATGCTCTTTACCTTTTATTACTTGTGCATCATATACACATTTTGAAACACAAACAAAAGCATCTACTTGATTTTGTATCCATCTATGATAAATATCAGTCTTAGCAGGTAATACATTATGTTTAAAAAACACAACTTTGGCGCCTGTCATTTTCTTCAATAATATAGCTAAAAAAATGTATTTTCCTGTATGACATAAAATAGTATCAATATGATGCTGACGAATTAAAGCAGCCATTTTATGAATCGAGTAAAAGCCTTTATTTTTACGAATCTTAAAAGAGAAAACTGTTGCAACTTCACTATATTTAGAAATAAAGTCAGGTTTCCAGATATCAGTTAATACAAAAGGGGCAATACCTTGTCGTTCTAATTCTTCACTCATATCATATACATATTGCTCCATACCTCCCCATACAGAACTTTCCATAATATTAAGGATTCCCCTTTTATTTGTAGTCATCTGTAAACTCCTTATTCAACAGCTACAACTATAAATTTAATTCCTATAACAACACTATTTATATTTCCTACACCGCGGCCCCTTGCACCGCTTGCATTTTCCACAGCCCTTATCCGTAGTTTTCTGGCCGTGGTCATTTATAAAATCTACGGTTAGTCCTTTTTTGTGGACTTTTTGGACTCCTTCTTCAAGGCTTTTTCTAATTTTTTAGCCTTTTTATCCTTCTTAGCATCCTTGTCTTTTTTAGCTTTTTTAGAATCCTTATCCTTCTTGCTCTTTTTGGACTCTTTGTCCTTCTTGGACTTCTTAGATTCCTTTACAAGCTCGAGTTCTTTCTTAGACTGCTTGTCTTTCTTGTCCTTTTTTTTATCTTTATCTTTCTTTTTCTTATCTTTTTTATCCTTTTTACCTGAAAGCTTCGCCCATTCTTCTTCTACGCGTTTCAGTTGTTTTTTAATAAGTTTGTCGATTTCCTTTTGTTGTTTAGTTTTATCCTTATCGCCCGTGGATTGTTTAGAATACAACAAGGAATTTACCATATCATAAGGATCTAAAGATGTATGAATATCTCGGTCTAGGATACTTTCATCATCAATATCTTCGATGTCATGATCTACATCGTGCAACTTAACTTGCTCCATCGCATAATCTAAGTTGTCTTGATTAGACGCACCATAACCCATCGGTTTATCAAAAGAAAGAACATCACCAAACAAATCACGTTCCAAGCTTTCATAAGAATTAAGCATGCTCATTCGATCCTGAACGGCCTCAATTTGATTCCACAATTCCATCAAATTCGCCGTATATTGCATGCGTTCCTTAACCTCTAAATAGGCTTGGTGAATAACAAACAGTTCTTTTTCATTAAGACCTTCTTCAGCACCAATTTCTTCAATCATTTGCTGAATCTCTTGATCGCGATTATAACGCTCTACTAAGGCACTGCGAATTTCTTCAATAAGACTTGCTGACACGCGTTCCATACGTTCCTCCTTTATGGTATATACTCAGCCCTAATCACTACGATTAATCATTACGAATCAATACATACCATGGTGAATAGAAAAAATAAATTTTTATACTCTCTAATCTATTATTATATCAGAAAATATGCGGATTTTCTGCGTGTTTTAGTGAAAGTACGTAAAATTTGACTATCCTTTTATATCATGCTATTCTATGAGTAACAAAGGAAATTAGTATGAGGCAATGTTTTCATACGAAAAAATAGCAGGGTGGCAGCCCTGCTATTTTTTATTGTGCTGGTTACTAACTAAACTATCTATCCAGCCACTTGCAAATATAATATGCAACTATACTTGCTATGATAGATAAAAAAAAGGAAATTAATATCTCCGGCAATGTTTTCACCTCCTTTCTGTTACCAGAATGGAGTAGTAACAATTAGATTATATAATGTCTATATATACTTTTCTATAAGAATAGATAAAACGAAATATAGAGATAAATTAATTTACTAAAACACATTCACTCTATATACCAATATGCATTCTTTGTCGTCAGTTTTTCGAAATAAATCGCCGCATTGTATTGATTCTTCTGCTTCGAGGCGCACATGGTTATTTAGGAAATTCTCTACTTCTTCGTTAACATAATAGAAGAATAGTAGAATTTCTCTTGGATGATGATATAAAGAATCAAAGATATTACCTAGTACGCGTTTAATGGTATGAAGTGCAAAGGGGTTAAAGAAAAAGCATCGATCTGCATTGTCTGGTAATGTATAGGTAGCAGCATCGCCTAGGACAAAGGATACGCGGTTCTTGGCAGCTGGGCTTTCACCATTTACGATGGCCCGTTCATACAAACGTTCATCGTATTCGATACCAATGGAATGGCACCGCGTCTGATTAGCCATAAATATGCTAACGCGCCCCTTGCCACTGCCGTAATCAATGAGGGTATTTTGTTTCGTAATATAACCGCTATTGGCAAGGCGCTCAAGAACGCAATAGTCCGTTGGCTCATACGGATGATGCTCTGCATCCGAACGACTATCATCACGACCTGCTGTCTTTATTTGTAATATACTTTCCCATTCTTGGTCGGCTACCATTGATACACTCCCAACTATCGTATTTTAGTTACTTTATATATTCTTGTATATACCTACTCGATTATATCTATAGCAATTGTTGTTTTAATTATACTATCTTACAAAATCTACTACTAATTTCCTACTACATTATATTTCTCTATCAATACATAAAGATTACCTATCCAATGTATGTAATTATAAATTACACGATTTCCAATAAATTGCACTAAATTTAATTTTATTATATAATTTAATCAATATTTTGATAAACGCTATAAAATAAGGAGATATGATGAATAAAATCTTATTAATGGCTCTTGTGCTAGGCACACTTTCTACAACAAATGTACTAGCTGCAACGGACATGGCTACTACTATTTCTAGTACAAGCTCTGCCACTGCTACCTCTGAAGCTAAGACTCATCAAACAGAAGCGTACGGCATGCAATCTGTAACGGCAGTGCCAAAAATTTATGGTGATGGTGAAAAAATAGCGGCTATCATCATCAAATATCCAGAAGCAATCCAAGAAAGTGCACTAGCGCTCAATACTTTCACAGTAGAAGGCAAAACAATCAACAATATCTATACTAATTCTGTGCCTGAACTGAAAGAAAATTACAAATCTACAGCTAAAGGTTTGCACAATGATGCCCCTCAAATAGATGCAACAGTAGGACAAACAAATACGGTCAAAGTTAGTAAAAAAGACAAAAACTCTAAAGCTACAGCAGCTGATCAATACGTTGTAGTGGAATTTGAATATGAAAACTCTACACCATTCGTATTAGCACCACGCCCTAATAAACCAAAAAATAATGGTGCTGTAGGCGTCGATGCACCGATGCGTTCTGATCGTAAATTGCCTGATTTAAACGTTACAGTCACACAAGTTCAACCGGTAGTGACAAAAACAGGTACTATATACGGCCCTTCACAAACGAGCGTAATCAATACATCTACGGCATCTACTATTATGGATGAGTTTAAAACATATATTTACACAGATTCAACTACGGGTAATAGCATTCCTTACAATGTATTTTTACCGAAAAACTATGATGCATCAAAACAATATCCTCTATACTTCTTCATAGCTGACTCCAGTGCCAATATCAATGATAATCGCACGGTACTATTCCAAGGTAATGGTGCTACTGTTTTCGCTAGCCCTGAGGAACAAGCAAAACATGAAGCCATCATCGTTGCCCCTCAATACACTCAAGATTTAGTAGATACACTTGGTATGATGACTACCGATAAAAATGAATGGACTCCAGGTCTTACCTTAGTAGATAATCTATTACATCATGTCATCGCTACGTATCCAATTGATAAGAACCGAATTTACGGTTCTGGGCAGTCTCAAGGTGGTATGGCAAACATCGCCATTAGCGACAAACATCCTGATTTGTTTACTGCTCAATTCCTCGTAGCATGCCAATGGAATACGGAGAAAATGAAAGTATTAAAGGATAAAAAATTGTGGATACTCGTATCCGAAGGCGATGATAAAGCATATCCTGGCATGAATACAGCTACTAAAAATTGGGCTGACTTAGGCACTAAAATTGCAACCTCTCCTATGTGGGATAGCCATTCTACACCGGAACAATTCGACGCATTGGTGAAAGCTACAGTCGATCAAAAGGCTCCTATTAATTACACGGTATTTAAAGATGGCAACCACATGTACACATGGTCTGTAGCTTATAATATCGAAGGCATTAGAGACTGGTTATTCAGCCAAACTAAGGAAAAATAGACCCTAAAAAAAGCAGGGTTGCCATCCTGCTTTTTATAACAATTACTGACCATTTACAAATAATGGTAAATTGTGTAATATAATATTAGATGAAGAAATAAGTATTTTGCAAACATTTTAATGCACGCAAAACAAAAGAGGAGGGTGGCACCCCTCCTCTTTTTGTGCTAGTTACCGGCCTAATATCTATCTAGCCACTTGCAGATATAATAGCACGTTATACCTGCTACGATAGATATTGTGAAAGAAATAAGTATTTCGAACATTTTAATACACCCCCTTTCTGTTACCAGTATGGGGCGGTAACATTTATAGTATATAACATATACTTATATAACTAAAGAATTAAGATATGGTACCATTTACAAACATTAGATAATCATGTAATATATAAAAAAGGAAATCAATATGTGACACGTTTTCACGCAAACAAAAAAGGAGGGGTGCTACCCTCCTTTTTTTGTGCTATTTACCATATATGATTCGAATATGGTATACTAAAAAGTAATATTTCAATTTTTCTCATGTGCAGAATTCTATCTCATAAAAAGGAGTATTTACTTACATGGACAGTGATCTGACCTTAGATTTTATAATTATTATAATATTAATCATCGCCAATGGCTTATTTTCCATGACAGAGTTAGCCATCGTCAATGCTAAAAAACGCCGTCTCGAAGAGATGGGTGAAGCAGGTAATGAACGGGCTAAAAAAGCCTTTGAATTAGCAGAAAAACCTAATAATATGTTTTCTACCATTCAAATTGGTATTACTCTCGTTGGTATTTTAACAGGCTTGTATTCCGGTGCGACATTTTCCGCTCCATTAGAGGAATTTTTAGTAGCTCATGTTCCAAGTATTGAACCGTATGCTACATCCTTTAGCTCATTTATCATCGTTGCGATTATTACCTATTTATCCCTCGTTATCGGTGAACTTGTGCCAAAACGCTTGGCTTTAAATAGTCCTGAAAGTATCGCAGTAGTGGTAGCAAAACCAATTTACTGGCTATCAGTAGCACTAAAACCAATTGTTAGCTTCCTCGGTATTTCTACGGAATTTTTATTAAAATTACTAGGCGTTACCATAAAAGAAGAGGCTCCTGTTACAGAGTCTGAAATCAACAAAATGCTCACTGAAGGTGTTGCTATGGGTGCTTATGAAGAAGAAGAACCTATCCTCGTAGAAAACATTTTCCATCTAGCCGATATGAACGCAGGCGATGTCATGACACCGCGAACACAGCTAAAATGGATTGATTTAAATTCTTCAGAAGAAGAAATCATGGAAGTGCTAAAAACAGCAAATCAATATCGTATTCCTGTAGGTGAAGACTCTCTCGATGAATTACGAGGTATGATCAATGTAACCGATGTTATGGTCCAATGCTTACAAGGAGAAAAATCCTTACATCATGTGATTCATTCTTGCTTGAAAGAACCATTGCTCGTACCTGAGTCCATTTCTCTTATGAAATTGCTCAATACATTGCGTAACGAAGGTGTTCATGAAACTATCGTTCTCGACGAATACGGTGGCTTTAGCGGCCTCGTTACCTTGCATGACATCATGGAAGAAATCGTTGGCCTCATGCCATCCGGCGAAGAAGAGCGCCAAGAAGAAGAAAACCGCATCGTCGAACGCGAAGACGGCACTTGGCTCGTAGACGGTCTACTCGACGTAGACGAATTTAAAGAATTTTTCCACATCGACAAAGAACTACCACGCGAAGAAGACGACCTCTACAAAACACTGGGTGGCCTCATGAACCTTCTATTCGGTAGAATCCCACGCGAAGGCGACAAAACCACCTGGGACGGATACACATTCGAAATCGTGGACATGGATAATACACGGATAGACAAAATTTTGGTTAGTTATGTTGAACCAGTTGTGGAACAAACAGAAGAATAAAATTTGAGCACATATCGTCATAAATACTAATATAAAAAAATAGACTCCCAAAAACTCCACCGGCCGGGTCTGACTCCGGCCTACGGCCTCCGCAGGGCCAAAGTCGTTTTTGGAAGTCTATTTTTTTATTACTAATATCCTATGATCCTACGTGCTCAAATTTTCATTTCTACTGTAATTCACACAACTGATTAAACATAATCTATGAGAGAAACACGCTAAAGCGGGACCCGAAGTCGTTTTGGTAGCACCATGTGCCTTTTTCACTCTTACTGTAGTTCGCACAACTGGTTAAACATAATCTATGAGAGAGACACGCTATGCGGAGCCCGAAGTCGTTTTCAGGAGGGGTTCTCTCTTCTTCTATTCTACGTTTGTTGAACAACTTGGTTAACTTAATCATCTAAAGCTCTTTTTAGTTCTTCTAACGTTTTATAACTAGGGTATTTCAAATCTCTAGCTATTTTCTTTGCTTCTTTCATTGCTTCTAATGTTTTTTGATTATATACTTCTCTGTCTTTTTCTTGTTTCATAATTCCACCAACCTTTATCAAAACTATTATAACCTAAATTTCTCCCCGAAGGTCCCCTCCTCCTAATATTAGAAAATATATATGTTTGTATTTTTCAAATTCAGATTTGCAGTAAAAAAGGACTGGCTTGTCCCAAAACGACTTCGGGCTCCGCGAAGCGCAGTAGCGTGTCGGCTTTGGGGCGAGCCAGTCCTTTGATATTGCTAAGCTATATTCTTCAAGCCATCAGGCGCAGACCGTTAAGGTAGCTGGAGGTTTTAGGAAGGTGCCTCGTAGTTACTAAAATCAGAAAACATATATATTTTCTAATGTACTTATAGAATTTTTATCTAATATATAGTATTATTTAATTGTATAAAATATATATTTTATAGTAGTTATTGCTTTTACAATAATCTCTATTACGTGTGTGAAGGAGAGGATTATGAATCGTAGTGTATTAGGTTTGACCACGGCTCTGTTGATGAGTGCACTCATCATCGGCGGTTGTGGGTCGAATCAAGATGATCATGATACGAGCCTCAAGGTACGGACGATTACGATTGGCGAAGAGGCTGGAACGACGAGTGCTGGGTATTCGGGAACCATCAAGAATCGGACGGAAACGAATCTGGCGTTCCAGGTAGGCGGCCGCGTGATTAATAAGTTTGTCAGTGTGGGCACTGCTGTGCAGGCCGGTCAAGTGATTGCCCAAATTAACGGCGCTGACACGGCGAGTCAGGTGCAAAATGCGCAAGGTGCTGTTACGGCGGCGCAATCGGCCTATGATTTAGCTAGTACGAATGCTGAAAGATACCGCGCTTTGTACGCTGAGCAGGCTATCAGCAAATTGCAATTGGATCAGGCTGAAAATCAACTGAATGCGGCGAAAGCTCAGTTGCAACAGGCCCAAGCAAGTCTCAATTTGAGTAACAATCAAAATAGTTATACTACTTTGGTTGCTCCAGATAGTGGTATTATCACGGCCCTCAATGTCGAGGCCGGTCAGGTCGTGGCAGCAGGCCAGGCTATAGGTACCTTGGCGGCCGGTCATGAACCTGAGGCAGTCATCGCGTTGCCAGAACAGGAAATGAGCAAAATTCACCCTGGTAGTACGGCAACCATCACATTTTGGGCTTTGCCTGATGTGAAAGTACAAGGTATTGTCCGCGAAATTTCACCGGTTCCAGACCCTGTAGCGCGAACATATACGGTCAAAATTACCTTGCAAAACCCTCCAAAAGAGGTGCAGCTCGGTATGACCATCAACGCCATCCTCAATCAAACGGATACAGCGGATATTTCCATACCGTTGACGGCGTTGGTGAAAGACAAACAAGGTAATAACGCAGTCTATATCATTCGAAACAAGAAAGCACATCTCGTTCCTATTCAAACCGGCGAATTTGGTAATAATTCGGTAATTGTTAAAAATGGCCTTGCTAAAGGGGATATTGTCATCACCGCAGGGACCCAACAATTACAAGAAGGAACGGCGGTGCATGAATGAAGAAGTTTAACTTAGCAGATTGGGCTCTGCGCCATAAATCTATCATCTACTACTTCATCGCCGTACTCCTCACCTTTGGTATATTCTCGTTCACCCATATGGGACGCATGGAAGACCCAGACTTTACGATGCGTACCATGGTCGTCGGTGTCTCTTGGCCCGGTGCTTCACCTCAACAAATGTCGGACCAAGTAACGGATAAGCTGGAAGAAAAACTACGAGATTTGCCAGGTGTAGATTATACGAAGTCTTTCACAGACGGTAGTAAATCGGTTATTTATATCAATCTGAAAGAAGATTTACCATCGAACAAAATTCGTCCCGCTTGGGAAGAAGCGCGGAATATGATCAATGATGAATGGAAATCTTTGCCATCTGGCGTGCAAGGCCCGTCCATCAACGATCGATTCGATGATGTGTACGGCACAATTTATGCGCTTTCAGGTGACGAATTCTCGTACGAAGAGAAACGGCAACAGGCAGAAGATTTAAAACGGCAATTGTTATCCGTTCCGAATGTTAAGAAAATTACTCTCATTGGTGTTCAAGATAAGTCCTTGGATGTAACGATTAACAAGGACAAGCTCGCATCGTATCAGGTGAGCACACAACAATTATTGACCGCCCTTAAACAGCAAAGCGCGATGGTGCCAGCGGGCATGGTCAATACGGATACGAATAATGTATATTTACGCATTAACGGTGTCTTTGATAGCGTGGATGCGGTCAAAAATATGCCGGTTCGCATCAATAACCAAACGATTCGCCTCGGCGATATTGCGGACGTAACGATGACCTATAAGGATCCTTCCAGTCCTCAATTCTACTACGAAGGCAAGCCGGCCATTGGCATCGCCATTTCCATGGATGCGGGCGCCAATAATATCGAGTTTGGTAAGGCTATCGATACGAAACTGAAAGAGCTAAAAACGACGATTCCTGCAGGCTTAAGCCTCGACCAAGTATCGAATCAGCCTCACATTGTTAAGGAATCCATTGGCGATTTCTCGCAATCTTTATTCGAAGCTATCGCCATCGTATTGCTCGTCAGCTTTGCGTCCCTCGGTATCCGTACGGGTATCGTGGTGGCCCTCACCATTCCGGTCGTCGTGTCTACAACGTTTGTACTGATGTATGAAAATGGCATTTATTTGCATAAGGTTAGCCTTGGTGCCCTTATCTTGGCACTGGGCCTGCTCGTAGATGACGCCATCATCGTCGTTGAAATGATGAGCGTTAAGCTCGAAGAAGGCTTTAACCACTGGCGCGCCGCAACGTTCGCCTATGAATCAACGGCCTTTCCAATGCTGTCCGGCACGCTCATTACCTGTGCCGGCTTCTTACCTCTCGCCTTGGCGGAGGGCATGGTTGCGGAATTCACGAAATCCCTGTCCATCGTTGTCTTTATGGCTCTCATCCTATCCTGGATTGCGTCCGTTCTGGTCAGTCCGGTGCTAGGCTATAAAATCATCGAAAACAAGGATGAAAAACCCGAGTCGGAATGGACTCGTCGCGATCATATCATGCATCGTTTGAAAACCGTTTTTTATGCTCGTTTTGAAAGCCTCCTTCACTGGGCACTAGGTCATCATAAGGCCGTATTACTCCTAACATTAGGGGCTTTCATCCTGTCCTTGCTTTCATTCCCTCTCATCAAACAGGAATTTTTCCCATCGTCGACACGGAATGAAATCATCGTATCCATGCAATTTCCTCAAAGCTCATCCATCGATTATACCCAAAACCAAGCTAAATCATTGGATGCTTTGTTAAAGGATAATGAACATATCGACCATTTCACCACCTATGTAGGCGAAGGGTCACCGCGATTTGTATTGACCTTAGAACCAGAATTGCCACGTGCTAATTTCATGCAAACCATCATCGTTACCAAATCCTTAGAGGATCGAGATGCGTTGTTCAAGGATTTACAAGATCAACTAAACGATCAATATCCATCGGCGCTCATCAATATGCAATTCGTCCAAATCGGACCGCCGTCCAAATACCCTGTTATGCTCCGCGTATCAGGTCCTGATGCATCTGAGGTTAAAACGATTGCAAACGATGTGAAAGCCAAAATGCAGGAGGATAAAGATTTACATAATATCGCCTTCGATTGGCCGGATACAGAGCCAGTTGCTCAAATCCACATCGACCCAGATAAAGCGCGTATGCTAGGCATTAATAGTTATGCCGTATCGCTTCATCTACAAAGTTTATTATCCGGTACAAAATCCGGTGAATACTACGAAGGAAACCAAACCATTCCTGTTACTTTCAGATTAAGCGGCAATGAAAACCACAACTTGGCGGCACTTTCATCATTACCAATCCAAACAGGAAATGGTTCCTATGTACCGCTCAGCCAAATCGCAACGATTTCTATGAGCCAAGAGGAAGGCATTATTTGGCACCGCAACATGATGCCAACCATTAGCATTCATGCTAATGTAGGACCTGGCGTGCTCGGCAATGCTAAGACGAAAGAAATTTACAATAAACTTGCTGAATATCGTCAAGACTTACCAACTGGCTATACTATTGATCTCGATGGTTCTGCTGAAAAGAGCGTCACTGCTGTACAAAAATTGCTCATGCCAATGCCAATCATGCTCTTTGCAATCATGACGATTCTCATGTTCCAATTAAAGAGAATTGCCCTTATGTTTATGGCCCTATTTACAGCTCCGCTTGGACTCATCGGTGTTGTACTGGCCTTAAATATTACGCGTACACCACTTGGATTTATGGCCATACTCGGCATCATTGCCCTCTCCGGCATGATTATTCGTAACTCCATCATCCTGTTGGACCAAATCGAAATTCACCGCGCCGAAGGACAATCTGCCCGCGAAGCCATCATCAACTCCGCTACATTGCGTTTCAGACCAATCATGCTAACCGCCATCGCGGCCATCCTTGGTATGATACCACTCATGGGATCCGTATTCTGGAGTCCACTCGCCATCGCATTTAGCGGCGGTCTACTCGTAGCAACCATATTAACACTCATCGTATTACCAGTTATGTACGCAACATGGTATAAGGTTAAATAAGTAATATATAATAGATATCTATTATAATCTAATAATTGATTGACTACTAATTCTGATGATGTTAATATAACTTTGACAAGGGAAATAAATAAGTTGCAATGTATTCACGCAACAAAGAAAAAACAGCAGGGTGGCAGCCCTGCTGTTTTATATTGCCTTACATACATATCCCTATTTTAAAATAGAACAGGCCTGTTCTATTTTTTAAGAGCACCATACATACTTTTTTAAATTAGTACACACCTGTTCTATTTCTAAAAAGCACTATACACACCTTTCTTAAATTAGTACACGCCTGTTCTATTTCTAAAAAGCACCATACACACCTTTCTTAAATTAGAACACGCCTGTTCTATTTTTTAAGAACCCCATTATTGCACACTAAAAGGCAGCAGATTACAAAACTGCTGCCTCACACCCTACTTATGGCCCTTCTCACCAAAATCTAGCCGGTGGAATATTTAAGCAAAATAGGATAAGTAGTGTTTCCGAACGACTTTTTTCATTTAGCCTATTATATTTAATAAGAAAAGCTGAACATGACTTTTATGCGACTTTGGCCCTGCGGAGGCCGAAGGGCGTAGTCAGACCCGGCCGGTGGAGCAGAGAAGTCATGCTCAGCTTTTTCCCCTTATTAAATTACAACGGCCGTTCCATTACATGTCACCATAAGCATGCCGTTTTGTGCCCCTACGGTGCTGTATTGGAATGATACGCCAATAACGGCGTTAGCGCCAATTTTGCTAGCTCGTTTTGCCATTTCATCGATTGCTGCTTGGCGTGCACTCATTAAGGAATCTTCATAGCTTCCGCTGCGGCCACCAACGATGTCACGAATACCAGACATAAAATCTTTTACAAAGTTACGGCCTTCTACGACCTCACCAAATACGATACCTTTGTACTCTTGTACAGGTTTGTTTTCAATATGCATAGTTGTAGTAATAATCATAATTATATCCTCTCTAATTAACTACAATATATTTTGATTCATTATAGCAAGGCTTTTATAGAAAAACAATCTCATAATGATAGCTTTCATATAAAAACAATAACCTAATACTGCATATACAAAAAAAGACCTATTCACTACTTTCATAATGAACAGGTCTAGTTTTATTGCATTTTTATTTATCAAAATCGCGATCTAGGTTTACTTCTTTCAACGGAACGAGTTTAGTTTTGTTGATGTATTTGTAACCTAGGTAAACAGCGAAGAAGATAGGCAATCCGATGTACGCAACGGATACGCCGTACCAGTCGATGGTATCGCCTGTGAAAGCGGAGTAGTTTTGGCCACAGATGATGATGACGCATAGGATGAACGCCAAAATTGGACCAACAGGGAACAACCACGCTTTGTAAGGCAATTCTTTAAGGTCTCTGCCTTGTGCAATGAACGCACGGCGGAAGCGATAATGGGAAATGGCAATGCCTACCCATGCGATGAAACCGCAAAGGCCGGAGATGTTAACAATCCATGTATACGCTGTACCTTCGCCGATAAAGCTTGTAAGGAATGCAAACAAGCCAATGGCTGTAGTCAATATCAATGCAGGAACTGGAACGCCGCGTTTATTGAGTTTTGCAAAGATTTGTGGTGCTTGACCTTCCTTAGCGAGTGCGTAAAGCATACGCGTAGAGGAATAGAGGCCAGAGTTACCAGCACTCAATACGGCAGTTAAGATGATAGCATTGATAAAGCTAGCTGCAAACGCGAATCCAAAACGGTCAAATACGAGTGTAAATGGAGAAATGGATACGTTTTCTACACTGGAATTCAATAGGTTTGGATCAGTGTAAGGAATGAGGAAACCGATAACTATGAAAGCCCCAATATAGAACAATAGGATGCGCCAGAAGATGGAGTTAATCGCTTTAGGCACGTTCTTTTCAGGGTCTTCTGCTTCCCCAGCGGCTACGCCGATAAGCTCAGTACCTTGGAAGGAGAAACCAGCCACCATGAAGATAGCAAGGATGGATTCCCAACCTCCTACGAATGGTGCTTCCCCTACTGTCCAATTCTCAAATCCAGGAGATGTACCGCCGATACCAAAGATGAGCATAAAGCCACAGAATAGGAATACGAAAACGGTAATAACCTTGATGGACGAGAATACGTACTCGCTTTCACCAAAGGAACGAGTGGACAAATAGTTAAGCCCAAATAGAATTAACAGGAATAATGCGGACCAAACGATGGCCGGTATGTCAGGGAACCAATATTTCATGATGAGCGCCCCTGCCAATACTTCGGCAGCCAATGTAATAGCCCAGTTAAACCAGTAGTTCCAACCTAAGGCAAAGCCAAAGGCAGGGTCTACATAGCGTTTTGCGTAGGTTCCGAAAGAACCTGGAATCGGCAAGTACGTCGCCATTTCCCCAAGGGATGTCATGAGGAAATATACCATGATGCCGATGAGGCCATAGGCCACAAGCGCACCACCAGGACCAGCCGTACTTACTACTTCACCACCGGCTACGAATAAGCCCGTACCGATGGCACCACCCAAGGCGATCATATTCATATGACGCGCTTTGAGGGATCGTTTTAAATGTTTTTGAGTATTAGAAGTATACTCTACATTAGTATTCTGATTATCTGCCATGGGTCACCTCTTACAAATCTAGATTGCGCACATATTTTGCGTTGTCTTCAATAAATTTACGTCGAGGTTCAACCTTGTCGCCCATGAGCACCGTAAAGATTTTATCAGCTTCGATAGAATCCTCTAAGCTAACTTGTAAAATAGTACGATTTTCAGGGTTCATTGTTGTTTCCCATAATTGTTCAGGATTCATTTCACCTAAACCTTTGTAACGTTGGATTGTGATACCATCACGGCCTACTTCATCAAGCTTAGCTATAAGTTCTGCATCAGAGTACACATACCAATGAGATTTGCCTTTTTTGATTTGGTATAAAGGCGGTTGTGCGATGTAGATATGGCCTTCTTCTACTAATGGTTTCATATAGCGGTAGAAGAATGTGAGAAGCAATGTACGGATGTGAGCACCATCAACGTCCGCATCTGTCATAATGATGATCTTGTTATAACGGGATTTTGTAATATCGAATTCGTCGCCAATGCCTGTACCAAATGCAGTAATCATGGAACGAATTTCGTTATTCGCTAAAATCTTATCAAGACGCGCTTTTTCTACGTTAAGGATCTTACCACGCAATGGCAAAATCGCTTGGTAACGACGGTCGCGACCTTGTTTTGCAGAACCGCCCGCAGAATCACCTTCGACTAGATAAATTTCTGTCATAGATGTATCTTTTTCAGAGCAATCTGCTAATTTACCAGGAAGACTGGATACTTCCAACGCATTTTTACGGCGTGTCAAATCGCGGGCCTTACGAGCTGCCTCACGAGCACGGCTTGCCATCGTTGCTTTTTCGATGATTTTCTTCGCATCTTGTGGATGTTCTTCAAAGAATGTTTTAAGACCTTCAGATACGATAACATCGGTAATACCTTTAACTTCGCTATTGCCAAGTTTCGTTTTAGTTTGACCTTCGAACTGAGGTTCTAATACTTTCACAGACACAACCGCTGTCAAACCTTCACGTACATCCTCGCCGGAAAGATTGCTTTCATTTTCCTTGATCAAACCGAATTTACGGCCATAATCATTGAGGGTACGTGTCAAGGCAGCACGGAAACCGGATAAATGGGTACCGCCGTCAACAGTATTGATGTTGTTTACGAATGACAACAAGTTTTCGCTGTAACTATCATTGTATTGCAACGCCACGTCTACCACAACGTCATCCTTTGTATTTTCGATGTCTATAACAGTTGGGTTAACAACTTCCTTATTTTCGTTTAAGAATGTAATGAAAGAACTTAAACCACCTTCGTAATGGAAGCTTTCAATGCGAGGTTCCTCTTGGCGCAAATCGCTCAATGTGATGCGAAGGCCTTTGTTAAGGAATGCCAACTCTTGTAAACGAATTTTCAATGTATCGAAATTGAACACCGTCGTTTCAAAAATTTCAGAATCTGGTTTGAAAATAACAGTCGTACCAGTACCTTCTGCTTTGCCGATTTCATGCAATTCAGATGTTTTATGACCACGGGAAAAATCGATTTCTTGAATAATGCCATTTTGAGATACTTGAACCTTAGTCCATTCACTCAACGCATTGACTACGGAAATACCTACACCGTGAAGACCGCCGGACACCTTATAGCCGCCACCGCCGAATTTACCGCCAGCATGCAATTTTGTTAAAACTAACTCTACCGCAGACATGCCGGACTCATGCATTCCTGTTGGAATACCACGACCATCATCGACAACGGTAATACTATTATCTTCATTAATGGATACTTCGATATGCGTCGCATACCCTGCGAGCGCTTCGTCCACTGAATTATCTACTACTTCATAAACGAGGTGATGCAAACCGCGAATGGACGTACTACCAATGTACATCCCTGGGCGTTTACGGACCGCGTCTAGACCCTCAAGAACTTGTATATTCTGAGCGCCATAATTTTCTTCAGCCATTAAACAAACTCCTCCTAACGACATAAACCGCAATATGCTAATACACAACACATCTGCGGTGCTAAATTATCTCTTTATTATACTATAGATTGCTTATATCGTGAAAGCCCTATAATTTGCTACTTAAAAGCATATAAAACTCATCAATCCGTTTTTTAAGCGTTTTAAGTGATATACCAGATGCATACACACCATCATCTGTTACAATATACGTTTTTACCTTATCCTCGGGCACAATGTATATAACCTCTGCGTCATAATGAGAAATGCCCGTCCTATGATGCTTACCAGACTCCGCATGAATCATCGTAAGAATTGAATTCATAGGGATACTAAAATTATCGCCAATATGAAGATACATATTTCTCCTCTTATTTTCATCTAAGTAAGAATGCTAAATAAACTCCATTTTTCTCTGTCCTGCTATTGAATAGATGACCATTAATTTCGCAGCGACTTTGGCCCTGCGGAGCCCGAAGGGCGTAGTCAGACCCGGCCGGTGGAGCGAGAAATAATGGTCATCTATTCCAATATACCCCTAAGCATATTGAGCTCTTTTTGTTTTTCTTCGCTAAGGAATTTTGATCGGTATTTATTACACAAGTTGATAACGTGCTGGTCTGTCAGTTCTTCAAGCCGTTTATGGGTGATGAGCATGGTAGCCATGTACATATGGTTTCGGCTCGTAGACCCATGGTAGACCTTATCTAAATAAAAATAAATCAATTCTCGCATGGCTATGGAAAAGTCTTTAAAGGTGCATTTGATGTATTGTTGAGCTTCGCTATATTTTATATATGGACGTCTTCTAATTTGTGTTTTTATATCATTAATATGATTGCGATGCATTTCATATTCGCAGGACACACAATATTTTGTTTGCCGGCTCATCAACGTATGACAGCGCTCGCATCGATGATAGCCGTGTTCTAGCAAATAGACTTCCTTTTTTCGGCTGCTAATGAGCACCTTTCGAAACGGTTCTTTTAATGTATCTTCTACTAAGCTTTCAACCATAGCATCAATAGATTTCATATCATCATTGGACAAGACGATTTTCGACATGTCGATATAGCCATCGATGTCGGGCATGTCTATTTTCAAAATTTCAGTATTCACCGTTTCTTTCACATAGCTCTGCCGATGCATGATGAGGCCCATTTCAGTGATGATATCACTTTTGTAATAGTCATTAATGGCCTTGAGGATGCGTTTTTGGTTCATCTTAACCTCTTGCATCCACTGCGAATTATCCGCACTGAGCACAATTTTCGGAGGTTTGATGTCGATAATGCGCGTATGACCAGCATAAATGGGGCCCACCACATCACGCCAATGATGAATGAGTGTATTCAGTTTAAATTGTTCCAGTAAACCTAATTCATGTAGGCCACCAGCTAAGCACATTTCAAGGCTTTCCATAATGGATGTGCCCCTCCTGACATTGAATAAATTGAACACCTTGCATGTTTTCAAAATCATGTATATCCGTCGTGGTAATGACGGTTTGAATGCGTTTATGAATGAACTGCAACAAATTGTTCCGTCTCGCCTCGTCGAGCTCGCTCAACACATCGTCTAAGAGCAATACGGGATATTCGCCTACTTCGGATTTGATGAATTCTAATTCGCTCAGTTTTAGTGAAAGCACAGCCGTCCGCTGTTGCCCTTGGGATCCAAACTTTTTTAAATCGATAGCATCGGAAAAGAATCGTAAATCATCGCGATGAGGACCTACGCTTGTCGTCATGCGATGACGATCTTGAGGCAATGCCTCTTGCAGTAAATCGTAAAAGGCCTCCTTCGTGTACACCATATGACCCTCTTCCCCATATGGTTGTTCATAGCCTATGGTGAGATTTTCTAGGCCTCCCGTCAATTTACGATTCATCAAATCGATAAGCAAATTGATTTTCTTTAGACTTTCCATCCGTTTTTTGACGATGAAAGCCGCCATATCCGCTAGTTGTACATCCCATTCATCAAGAGGAATATTCTGTTTACCGCGATATTCCTTCAACAATGTATTCCGTTGTTGCAATAAACGATTATATTGCAATAATTGATGATAATAAGTAGCACTCGTTTGGGATATTTCCATATCTAAAAATCTGCGACGACCCGATGGACTGCCCTTGATAAGCTGTAAATCCTCTGGGCAGAAGATGACCGTATTTAAAGTACCAATCAATTCCTTTTGCGAAATCTTAGTATCATTTAAGCGGATATCCTTAGGACCTTGTCGAAATAGCTTGATATTAACCTTTTGCGGTGTCTCCTTTTTCTCAAAGTTCACCACAATGCCCGCCTCATCAGCATTAAACAAAAGCATATCCGACGTATCATTTGTGCGGTGGCTTTTACCAATGGTACCGACGTAAATAGCCTCTAAAATATTGGTTTTACCAGCCCCATTGGTGCCGTACAAGACGATGATTTCAGGCTGCAAATCAAGGGTTAAATCCTTATAGTTGCGAAATTGGAACAATTGCAGTGAGTTAATTCTCACCGATTATGCCTCCTCTTTGGTAACGATGAATTCCACATCGAGGCCTTCTACACCAATCACATCGCCAACGCGACATTTTTTGCGTTTTTCTGTAACCATATTGCCGTTTAATGTCAGCACTTGATCATCAATAAGGCCTTTTACTTGGCCCCCTGTTTCGATGACGCCTTCCAATTTAAGCAATTGATCGATTTGAATGTACTCCGTATGGATTGGTACAGGTTGTTGTTTCATAACGTCCTCCTATGGTGGACAAATTACAGAATTAAGAATTTGTACGAACAGGTGTTACTACGTACGTATAGTTCGGATTATTATCTTGGCGAATCACAACAGGACCATTTTGTTTTAAATACATGTGGATGTTGTCGCCTGTGCTGTGACGCAAAATATCGGAAATATAACGACCATTAAAGGAAATCGTGAATGGTGTGCCCTTAAATTCCACAGGAATTTCTTCCTTCGCCATACCAATTTCAGCATTTTGGCTGGATAAAGTCACTTGTTCTTCGGACCAGTCATAGCGAATTACGTTATAACTCATATCCTTTGCCAACAAGGATACGCGATCAACAGCGCCGGCAAAGTCCTTGCGGTCTACAACGGCACTGGAGTCGAATTGAGCAGGAATTACCTTTTCGTATTCTGGGTACGTGCCTTCGATTAAACGGGAAATGATATAGATGGATTCAAACATGAACACGATTTGTGTGCGGTTCCAAATGATTTTAATAATAGAAGGATTATCGGTTGGCAACAAACGAGATACTTCTGCCAAAGCCTTTGTTGGAATGATAACGCGCATAGGGGAGGTCGCAGGTTCATCGATAGTTACCTTTTTAACAGCCATACGATGAGTATCAGTAGCAACCATAGTCACTTCTTTGTCGTTTGCATCTTTGATTTCCAGCAAAGCACCAGCAAATACAGGGCGATCATCGTCGCTTGCTGCTGCATAGTTCGTAAGGTCGATAAGTTCTTTCATAGCTTGACTATCGATATTGACATAATCTTGGTCGTGAATTTGTTCTACTAAGGAGAAATCATCTGGATGCAAGGTTACTAAATTAAATTCAGAGGAACCGGATGTGATTTTTAGCGTATTGCCATCCTCAGGTTTGCTCAATTGAATCGTTTCACCTGGTAATTTGCGGATTAATTCTTGGAAGTAACGAGAAGCAACCACTAATGTACCTGGTTCTAAGATATCGGCGTCGATTGTTAATTTAATGCCCAATTCAAAATCGTTGCCTTGTAGTTCCACTTGATTGTTTTTTGTTGTTATATAAATGGAACCTGGTAGATTTGAACTTGTTTTATTTTGTGATACTTTTTGTAGAACGTTAATGGCTTTTTGGAGATTGGCCTTAGGGAATTTGATGTTCATAACGTAAATACTCTCCTTGTTTGTAATATTCGTTGTGCGATTTTCGTTGGTGCTCTATAGATAATCAACGATAGATCTGTTTTCTAATATGTTTTTGATTTGTTTGTTAGTTTAGTAGTATTTGTAGTAGGCGCTGTGAATGTGTGTACATGTGAAAGTTTTCTAGATTTCATGCGTTTCCACAGTTGTGGATAAGTATGTGTATACCTTGTTTTAGGTTATCCACATAATCACAGAAAATATTAAATTCCTCAATATCCACAGATTTATACACAACATATCCACAGAGTTATCCACACCCGTTTTAGTTGAGTGATGACAGTTTAGATTTGATGTCTAGGATAATCTGTTTCGTTTCTGGATTCTTGTCGATTTCTTTGCTAATCTTATCGTATGCATGCAAAATCGTCGTATGATCTCTGGAAAAAGCCGCTGCGATTTGTGGGTAGCTTTCATTAATCACATCGCGGCACAAATACATGGCAATTTGCCGTGGAAATGCGAACTGAGCCTTCCGTTTCTTGCCTAACAAATCTTGTTTCTTAATATTAAAATAGGTACTGATAAAGTCTTGAATGGACTCGATGTCGATAAGTGTTACCCGTTCCGTCGTGATGATATCGGATAATGTTTTCTTCGTGTACTCCAAATCGATGCTGCTGGTCCGTTGTTCTAAGGATGCAGTACCGATGAGTTTATTGAAAGCCCCTTGTAGTACGCGAATGTTTTCATCGAATTGCAACGCCACGTAGTTGATGGCATCGTTGTCGATAACGAGATTACGATTCTTGTTGTTTTCCTTTTCAACGAGGGCTTTCAAAATGGCGATACGCGTTTCCAAATCTGGATTTTCCATGGTCGCCACATAGCCCGCTTGGAATCTAGAACGTAAGCGTTCTTCGAATTGATCCATATCGTTTGGCATGGTATCGCTGGTGAGGACGATTTGCTTGTTATTGTCCAATAATTCATTGAAGGTGTTGAAAAACTCTGTTTTCGTGCCCTCTTTATTTTCCAAGAACTGAATATCATCGATGAGCAATACGTCGATGTTGCGGAACGTATTGCGGAACAACTCTCCTTGCCGCTTTCGTATGGATTCAATAAATAAATTCATGAACTTTTCGCTTGTTGTGCACATTACCTTGAGATTGGGATATCTTTCAACGATGGCATTGCCGATGGCGTGCATCAAATGCGTTTTACCGAGGCCCGATGGACCGTAAATAAAAAGCGGATTATAATCACCACCAGGATGTTCCGACACATTTTGGGCTGCTCCAAAAGGAATGCGGTTTGCATTGCCTGTAATATAATTATCAAATCGATACCCACTGTTGAGCTGTGATGATGACAAATCGATAGGAATATCCGTAGATTGCAACGTTTGCACCATTTGTGGCTGCTCTACAGGAAACATCGGTTTATCTGGAATTAACTCGTCCACCTCTTTACGCTGGATATACACAGGATCTGCGTACACCGGTGTGTAAAATTCCTCTTGATATGGAACCTCCTGCTTTGCAGGTTTTGAGGATTTTTTATCGATGTTGTCCGTGTCACTTACCACCGTATTTTCTATAGTGTTCGTACTAGTATTTTCTGCAGTATTCTCTGTGAAAGTATCTGCTACATGCGGTGCTGTTGGAACATCATCCTTTTGTGGAAACAAATCCAATAAAACCATATTTAATTCTTTGCCTGTCACTTGCTTGATGGCATCTGTTAACAACTTACTTACCGTTTGCTGAGATTCGATGACACTTTTTATAAAACTCTGCATAACCCCAATGTGTATAGAATTATTATCTATACTCATCGGTATGAGAGAAGTACTCAAACTTGAATAAATCGCAGGCGGCAGTGTTTGTTTTGCTACTTGTAATATACGTTCCCATATATCATTAATATCAGCTGCTTGCATTTTGTTCCTCTTGTGTATAACTTTTACTAAAAATGTGTATAACTTTCGTTATTATGTGTATAACTTATTCTAAAACTGTGGAAAAACCACAAATGCCTGTGAATAACCTGTGCACAACTTGTGAATAAGAGAAAATAAAATTCCCTTCCAACCTTATAAATACTGAGTTTATACTATTCACAGGTTAAAAGAGAAAAAATGTGGATAACTTTTCTAAACTATCCGAAAAAAACTTATAAAAATATATATTTTTTACTAATTTCAATTATGATTGTACCAAAAATGAGGAAGATTGTCATTCAATCTGTGGATAACTTTTATGGAATTTGTTTATTTTAGCATTTTATTTAGAATCCGGTTTGGTGGTCACTTTTTAGCTCCACCGGCCGGGTCTGTCTCCGGCCTATGGCCTTCGCAGGGCCAAAGTCGCGAAAAAGTGACCACCAAACCTACTTTAATCTAAAACTAGCTAAAATAAACAAATTTCATATGGGAATGGGGAACACCGGCCGGGTCTGACTCCGCCCTTCGGGCTTCGCAGGGCCAAAGTCGCGAAAAAGTAACCACCAAACCTACTTTCATCCAAAATTAGCTAAAATAAATAAATTCTATATGGGAATGAGGAAAATAGAACAGGCGTGTATTAATTCAAAATAGGTATGTGTATAGGGTGTTCTGAAAAATAGAACAGGCGTGTACTAATTTAAAATAGGTATGTGTATAGGGTGTTCTGAAAAAAAGAACAGGCATGTACTAATTCGAAATAGGTATGTGTATAGGGT
>NZ_JAPX01000044.1:0-3050 GCF_000524355.1 Veillonella sp. ICM51a | reverse complement strand
TATTATTGGCTCTACTGTATCTGGTAAGAAAGTTGAAGTTGATACTGGTCGTGATTTACATATTCAAAGCTTACAAGATGTAGATAACTTTAAAGAACACAGTAAGTCTGCGGGCTTCTCTGTTTCCTCTACACCTAATTTCAAGAATCCAACAGGTAGTATTAGTGCTAGCGTAGGACGCATTGATAGTAAATGGAAGAGCGTGACTCATCAGGCAGGTATTTATGCTGGAGAAGATGGCTATGATATTCATGTAGGGAATGGGACTACATTAGAAGGTGCCGTCATTAAAAGTGAAGCTCCAAAAGCTAAGAATACATTGACTACTAAATCTCTTGAGATGAAAGACATCCAAAATGAAGCTGAGTATACCTATAGCAATAATGGGATCGGCTATAACTACTATGGTAGTAAAAAGAAACTCGAAGAGATGAAGACCAATGATAAAAAAGGCTATGATAAGATCTATAATAATATCGGTCTAGTTCCAAATTTAGGCGTAGGATCTAAAGGTAAAGCAAGCTCGACTACTCAATCTGCTATTTCTGATGGTATACTAACTGTAGATGGTAAAGAAATTGATACTAGGACTATTAATACCAATACCAAAAATACATTACATCAACTAGATAAGATTTTTGATAAAAAGAAAATTGAAGAACGTCAGGAGTTGGCACGTTTATTTGCTAAGAATGCTTATGAGCAATTACATAACTGGCAACCTACCACAAAAGAAGGCAAGATTGCTAAAGCTTTTGCTCATGGTGTAATTGGCGAGTGGGCTGCACGTATGGCAGGTAATGCATCAGGTAGTGGTTTTAAAGCTACAATGACCAATGAAATGCTTATAGAAAAGATTAAGCAAATAGCGGATAATGATCCGGCATTAGCACAATGGTTGAGTGCTGGGGCCGGTGGTGTAGTTAATAAAGTTAGTGGTGGCTCTTTAAATGCTGGGGCTGCGGTGTCAGCTTATGCTACTAAATGGAATGCAGAATTAACAAGTCCATATCCTATAGAAGTTGATTCGGCGAAGTTATTAGCGGGACTTAGATTTAGTGTTGTAGGAAGTGTGTTTTATAAAGCTTTAACGACTCCTATAGAAACAGGGCGTGCTGAGCCAGTTACTCTTAGTGAAGCTGATACTCAGGAGTTTCCATGGGCTAGATCAATTGATCAACTCACAAATTCAAGTGTTGATACCAGTTATGGTGAATCTAGTGGTGAAAGTATTGATTCTGGAGAAGGAAGAAACGCTTCCGAATCGAGATTTAATGGGCCTTGGAGCATAACTGTACCATATGTAGGAACTGAGTATAAAGTTCAATTAGATTACAATCCTGGAATAGGATATCAGTATATTAATGTTTTCCATGCTTCTAATGGTAACACCTATAAAGACAGTGGGAAATGGGATGTTATAGGGCGTAGATTTTTTGATGGAATTAGTATTCCCCAAAGTACAGCATATTCCGGTCGCTGGATTGGACCAGATGGTACGGATAATTGGGTAAGAGATAAAAATAAGTTTAATGATTTTTTTATTCATATTACGAGTTTAATTAGTGGACAACAAGTACAATTACCTTATACAATTGGAGATGAAAGCATTATAGATGATAGTTCCGATTCGTTTATTAAGAATCCAAGAACTGGAGCCTGGGAATCTATAAAAACGGGTGCCCCTGTAAGTGAAATTATTCTAAAGCAATTTCCTTTGAGAATTAACCCTTTAAATAATCATTTAGATTTACCAAATGTTAGCAATGATAATTCTAATATTGGGAATTCTAGTAGTGATGATGTCCCTAATATAAACGAGGATAATTCATCTAATAAAAAGGATCCACATAATAGTGGACCATCTATATCTGGACCAGTAATTGTGGGGTTAGCTAATGAAGCAAATAAGAAGAGAAATATTATAGCTCAAAAAGTCTCACAATTAAAGAATTCCTTGCCGAAATCAAAAAGTGAAGTTAAGGAAAAAGGTAATACAGGAACGGGTTCTTCAGAGAATACAATTAATGTAGATGAATTAGAAAAAACTTTTAAAAATCGTAAATATGAAGAAATGGATATTAATGATTTTGATAGATTAAGTTCTAAATATTTAGGACCAAAAGGATGGTCTGTAAATAATCGTAATAATAGATTACATGTAAAGGATAATAATAATATTATGCGGTTGCGGGTTGATCCACCTGATAAGCATACACCTTATAATCATTTACATATATATGATAAGAATGGTAAACCATTAGATAGTAACTGGAAACCTGTTGGACGTCGTGACCCTGAAGCACATATAAGAATTAAAGAGGATAAAAATGATGGAACTTCAAAAAAGAATTGATATATTAGATTTATGGGATGAAATGCCATATTCATTAGATATTAAAGATTTTGGTAATACAGTCATATTATTGTCAGAATCCTGTGAAATTAGATTTATTAACTGTATAGAGGTTAATATTAAAAGTGACCTTTTAATTAAGAATGAATCAATGAAATTTCATGAATATCGTAATCATGAATATGATATTCAAGATATTAGTGTCGAACCATGTGTTGTTAAAACAGATGGAACTATGACTCATAATAAGAAAAGGGTAAGTCCAGTACTAAATGGTGTTAAAGCTAAAATAGTTATGCCTGTAATGTGTATTGATTTGATTGCTGTTGATTTTATAATTTCCACAAAGGCGGATGAAGAGAATCTAATACAGTCTAAGTTTAGTTATATAGATCTTGAATAATTAAACGTATTTTATTAAATCTTTAAACTGTTAATTTATATAGTCTCAGGGAGAATGAAATCTTTACTATTTTATCTTTAATGGTCCTTTTCCGTATGGGAATATAAAATTGGAGTCAGTCAACTATAATTTAGTTATTAACGGAAATCGTATAATGTTTGACTATCAGAGATTAGTTCATACTAAATGGAGGTTCTATAATAAATGTTGGGGTGACATCATTAACGGTGTCACTACCAACATTATTTTTTTTGCAAAAAAATAAGCATACAAGGCTCACATGCTTTACAA
>NZ_JAPX01000043.1:0-28992 GCF_000524355.1 Veillonella sp. ICM51a | reverse complement strand
AGATGTGTTCGCGAGTTTGAGGCATAGGGCCGTCAGCTGCGGAACATACCAAGATAGCGCAGTCAACGTGTGCATAGTGACGGTTTTCAGTTTCGTATTCAACGTGTGCAGTGTTGATTGTGATACCACGTTCACGTTCTTCTGGAGCTTTATCGATCATGCTGTAATCTTGGAAATCAGCTTGGCCTTTTTCAGCCAATACTTTAGTGATTGCAGCAGTCAAAGTAGTTTTACCATGGTCAACGTGACCGATAGTACCAATGTTAACATGCGGTTTCGTACGTTCAAATTTTTCTTTTGCCATTAGGATTATATCCTCCTTCACAAAAACAAAATACTTTTATAGTATTACTATAATATAATAACCTAATTTAATCAACGGAATATACATTCCTACAGATTATTATACCATAATACACAAATGTCAATAAACAAAAAATTACATCCTATTTCGAGGGATGTAATTAGTTATAATTATATTTTTATAGTAGATACAAAAAAATCCCCACCAATGTGAGGTTTAATGGTGGCGGCACACGGATTTGAACCGCGGACACACCGGGTATGAACCGATTGCTCTAGCCAACTGAGCTATGCCGCCATGTATGGAGCTAGTGACCGGGATTGAACCGGTGACCTTATCCTTACCAAGGATACGCTCTGCCGACTGAGCTACACCAGCACAATGAACGTTCACTTCACTGTGAAATTATGGTTGCGGGGACAGGACTTGAACCTGCGACCTTCGGGTTATGAGCCCGACGAGCTACCAACTGCTCCACCCCGCTATAAATGGTGGAGGGAGAAGGATTCGAACCTTCGAAGTCGAAGACGGCAGATTTACAGTCTGCTCCCTTTGGCCGCTCGGGAATCCCTCCATAAATAAAATGGAGCTGGCGATAGGAATTGAACCCACAACCTGCTGATTACAAGTCAGCTGCTCTACCTATTGAGCTACGCCAGCATCATTACGACAAGATGTATTGTATCATCTGCCACACTAAGTGTCAAGAACTTTTCAAAACTTTTTTGAAAGTTTTGTTCGTTCTTCGCAGTCACCCTTAGTGCTATATCAATATATCATGAAAGTTTTTCTGACGCAAGTATTTTTTTAGAATTTTTCCAACTTCATTTTTGCCTCATAGGAACTCACATCTAAACTCACATATATAAATAGATTATTGCTAGAATAGCAACTATAATTCGATAATATCCAAACGACGCCAACGAGGATCTATTTAGATACCACAAAAAGCCTTTTACCGTTATATATCCCACTATATATGATACGACGGTGCCAATGATAAACATAATGATATCATTTAATCCCAATGCATGTATGACACGCACTAAATCATACACACACACGATAATCATAACAGGCACAGCCATGATAAACGAAAAATCAGCTGCGGCCCTCCGTGTACAGCCGATAAGCATCCCCCCTGCAATGGTTGCGCCAGAGCGCGAAAATCCAGGCCATAGACAAAGCATTTGATATAGACCAATTTGAAAGCATTGATATATAGTCAAATTATTTACAGAATCCACCAATCGCCCAGATACTGTTCTTTTTTCCGCATAAATCATAAATATAGCACCTATAATAAGGCCTACTATAACGGGAATTGGTCCAAATAAATACTCTTTTATAATGTATTGCAATAGATATCCAGCCATTAATACGGGTAACATGCCCGCACTAATATGTAGCAAAGATACGCCGCGTGTTTTATCCAATTTTTCCGTTTCAAAAAGCCGTTAAATGTACGTCTATAATGTGTATAAATAGCAAGGATGGCACCTATCTGAATAAACACTTCAAATACATCAGCATGTGTGCCTTCAAAATTGAGCATATGCCCAATAATAATCATATGACCTGTACTCGATACAGGAATACATTCTGTTATACCTTCTATAACACCTAAAATGAGGGCTATTACATATTGTTCCATGTCATTCACCTTCTTTCAAAATGTGGTCACAACGCATGGCAATATATAATGCCCTCATTAATTAATGTAACGCTAATTAATCAATAACCATAACACGCTCAGGTTTAGTGATTGTCACTACCGCATGTTTTGGATCATTATTGTGTTCTAAGTACAATTGATCACCTTCGAGATGACCACGCCAACCTACAACAATCGGATATGTTTTACTAATAGTCTTTAATAGTTCAAGAGGATTTAAATTTAATATCGGTGCAAACAATACATTAATACCATCGATAAGAACAACTTCTGTATCACTGCGACTTAATGCACGACGAATTACTTCTTCTGCAAGTTGTGGTCTTTCATCACGAGGTACTAACAAAAACTCTTCTTCAATAAGTTGTTTGGCTTCTAGATACTTCCACCCTTTTTGTTCTGATAATTCACGAATCAATAAACTTTTACCAGAACCTGGGCCACCAACGATAAACAATATGCGTTCATCATTATTTTGAATTTGTTCCCACCGTTCTTTCACATCTTGTACAGTAACCATATCCTTGCCTCCTCACATAAGATGACCTATTTAACAGGTCTGTCAGACAACATCACTGATTTGATATATTGATTTTTATCATCTAAGGCGAACTGCAAATAGGAATTATTCAACCTTGGATTTTTATATTCATATACCGTAGCCGTTCCCGTACTAGTTGTAGATTCAGCAATACGTGTCGGCATACCATATACAAAGAGCAATAAATATTTAGTATCACCCATAGCGATACCACGACGTGTTGGTGTGTAGACATTTAATAAAACGCGATTAATAAGCGAATTATCGTCAACACTAACACCATATTCATTATAGCCTATGAACGTAGACCCAAACAGCATTCCCTGTGTACGCCATTCACCATTTGCATCATTTACAAAATGCTGATTCAAATGCAATCCGCGTAGTACAAAGTCATCCTCAGTCAACTGACCGGCATGGAAGGAATACATAGGCGCCTTAGGCAATCCAAATCGAGACCATACTTGACCATCCAAAATATCAACAGCCTCTACCGTATTATTTTTAATGGTGAAAGCCACATAGAATTTTCCATTTTGAATAGTTTCTGGTAATTGGCTATTATTATTTGTATTCGCTACGGAAGAAGAAAATTCCTTTTTTTCTGACCATGAATTTTCGGAATGACCTTCATATAAGAAGATATATGACTCATCAGTCTGATTCCGCCACATCGCATTAGGGCTACCATAGGAGAAAATCATTTCCATACGAGAACTGCCTACTCCGATATCACGAATTGTAACCAATCCTTTATCAATAGTATGAAGATTAGTAATAGTACCAACAGGGAATAAATAGGTCGCACCTTGTCCACGCAACTGATTATCTACTAAACGCGATTTATCTGGGCCTGTATACACAGTTATATCTATATCTTTTTCATGATACGTTGTGAATACACCCTTCACCGTCTTTTGAGCAGATGGACTAGGTACATACACATCACCAACGCGATAAACCGGTCCAATACTTGTACCATCTTCAGACTCGGGCTTTTGAGCCAGACTATAGTCATCCTCATCACCAAGCGCTGATAAATTATTAGACGTATAAGAACGTCCGATATCTGCTAGATTATTTTTTGAATCTTGTGGCATAACACCATCATTTTCACTAGCAGCTTGCCAATACTGTAAGGAGTCACCAAAAGCAGTGACAGCCAACTGTTCTGCTAACCAACCTGTTTTCGAAGATTCATCAGCAGCAGGAGCTTTCACAACAGCCACTGTATTTTTTACTTCCGGTATTGTTGGTCCTGCATCAACAGCCCCCACCGATGCGGTTCCTAAAGCACTTAACACTGCCATCGTCAATGCAGTACGAGATAACATATGTTTCATTAACGTTTCTCCATTTGTTCTCTAATCCATGTTAACCAAGGCGCCAATCCATCCTTAGCAGTACAGCTAATTTCAAATATATAGCCTTGAGGATTTAAATTACGAATATCTTTAATGGCTTTATCTTTATCGAATGGCACATATGGCAATAAGTCAATCTTATTGAGCAATATAGCTTTTGATTCCTTAAAAATAAGAGGATATTTCAAAGGCTTATCTTCACCTTCTGTAACAGATAAAACGGTAACCTTCATCGCCTCACCAATATCGAACTCAGCAGGGCATACTAGATTACCTACGTTCTCGATAATAATCATATCGAGTTCATCAAGATCTAAATCAGTTATAGCATCTTGAATCATATTAGCATCTAAATGGCAACCCCCAACGGTATTAATTTGTATAACAGGCACACCTAGGGCATGAATACGTTCTGCATCCTTAGATGTAAATAAATCACCTTCGATAACAGCTAATTTATAGTCTTTAACTAAATCTTGAAGTGTTGCTTCTAGCAAAGAGGTCTTTCCGGCCCCTGGAGAGCCCATTAGATTAAAGACAAATATATTTTTTTCTTTAAATACTTGTTGTAACGATGATGCAATGGCATCATTTTTCGCCAACACATTTGTTTTTACTTCTACTTGCATATATACCTCAATCTATATCAATAGATGTTACTTGTAATTCGCGACCACCTATAGTATTTACAAAATGGCTTTCACAATGAGGACAGATGAATTTGTAATCTTGTACATCAAATATCGTATCACAATCTAAGCATTGCCCTTTAATAGGAATCGTATGAATATCGATTTTTGAATGCTCTGCCGGCGTATTCTTTGTAACGGCATCCCAGCAGAATAAGAGTGCATCAGGTTCTACACCACTCATCAACCCCAAATCGAGTTGCACAGAATGAACGATAGACGCATCATTGTTTTTCATGGTCTCTAAGGCAATATCTAAAATACCCTCAGCGATTGACATTTCGTGCATGGTACGCCTCATAAACAGCTTCTAACATCATCGTAGTCGTAACAGAGCCCACACCACCTGGTACAGGTGTGATAGCTGAAGCTACCGTGCTCACCGCATCATAATCAACATCCCCTACTGTTTTTCCGTCTAATTCATTAATGCCTACATCGATAACAACAGCACCAGCTTTCACCATGTTAGCTGAAATCATATGTGCTCGGCCCGCAGCAGCAATCACGATATCAGCTTGTTGTACATGGTTTGCTAAATCAGCCGTACGAGAATGGCAAATAGAAACCGTAGCATGACGTTCAAGCACCATCAACGCTACCGGTTTGCCAATCACTTGGCTACGACCAACAACGACCACATGTTTACCTTCTAAAGAAATACCATAATGATCCAAGATTGCTAGGCATGCCTTCGCAGTACAAGGTGCAAAACCACCTTTACCAGCTGTAACAAGACCGATGTTATAAGTAGTAAGACCATCGATGTCCTTCTTAGGATTCAATGCATCGATTAATTGCTCCGTATCAATTTGTTTTGGCATCGGCATGAGTGGCAATATGCCATGCACCGCATCATCATTATTTAAAGCCATCAATGCATCGTATACCTCTTGATGCGTAGCTGTACTTGGTAGTTGCTTACGCACGAAACCATATCCAAAATTTTTGGCCGTTTTCTCCATGAAATCCGCGTACATGTTAGCGCCATGATCATCACCAACGAGCAATACAGCCATTGTAATTGTACCGTACTCTAGACCGGTCATCTTCTCTTGTAAAATCTCTTTATGTGCATCAGCCACTGCTTTACCACGTAATTCTATCATGTATATCTCCATTCATTATCTCAAGGATAAACCTCATATAAATTCATGTAAAAAGGTGCCTATAGAGGCACCTTTAGTTTTCTCTTATTCTATTATATAACGTTTTGTCTATAGTTGCAGTTACCTATCCTGCGACTAATGACTAAATTGAACCACAATAGGTGTACCAGGAGATACTACGGTTCCCGGTAATTGTTCCTGTGAAATCGCCTTACCAGTACCATCTGGTTTAAAGTATAAACCCGCAGTATGCAACCAATCACGTACCTCTCCAAATGTATAGCCTCTAAAGTCTGGCAATACTACACTGCCATCACCATTAGGTTTTACTGCTGGAAGTTTGGCCGCTGGTACAGCCGCCACAGTAGCGCCATCCTTAACGGAAGGTGACATTTGGTAATACCGCACTAATTGAGACACGATATTCTTAAATACTGGGGCCGCAATTTGACTACCATAGATAGAACCTTTTTTAGAATCATCGATGGCAACAAGAACAACAAATTTAGGATCTTCTACCGGACCAAAGCCTATAAAGGATGCGATATAACGTCCTGCTAAATAGCCGCCATTTTTGGTGTCTAACTTTTGAGCAGTCCCTGTTTTGCCTCCAAAGTGATAGCCTTCAACCATCGCTTTAGTACCGCCACCTTCAGATACTTCTTTTTCAAGAATATCCGCAATCGTTTTAGCCGTTTCTTCTGGTATTGGTTGCCCCACAACTTCAGGGTCAGTAGTACTAGTTACCTCACCTTTTATATTGCTGTAAGATTTAACAATATGTGGTTTCATCATGCTACCACCATTAGCTATAGCGCCAAAAGCACGGACCATTTGCAATGGTGTTACCGCAATACCTTGACCGATGGACATGGTTGCTACATCAAGCTTACTCATATCATCAGGATTATATAAGATACCATCACCTTCACCAGGCAATTCAATACCTGTTTTAGAACCAAATCCATAGTTACGAACATATTTAGATAATATATCCGCGCCTGTAGTGGTACCAATTTCTGCCATACCTGTATTGATGGAGAACTTCAAAATATCGATCAATCGAACAGGACCATAGCCTTCACCATTCCAGTTTTGCATAACATGTCCATTGGCCGCAAAGGAACCTTTGTCGTTATACACTTGGTCTAGTTTCCATTTACCTGATGCCAATGCAGCAGATGCAATAATCGGCTTGAATGTAGAACCTGGTTCATACAAATTTGTTACTGCAATATTCTTAAAATCTTCCTCTGAACCTTGACTATAATGATTTGGGTCATAGGTTGGGCGGTTCGCCATCGCCAAGATTTCACCCGTTTTAGGATCCATAACAATAACGCTAGCATGTTTAGCGCCTGTATCTTCCATAGCTTTATCGAGAGCACGTTCTGCTATAAATTGAATACTTGCATCAATCGTTAGTGTCACACTCTTACCCTTATCAGGTAAATATTTAGATAGTACGGAGCCAAAGATAGCATTCCCCTTTCTATCTGTTGCAACTAGTTCCTTTTGGATACCGCCCTTCAATTCATCATCTAGCACCATTTCAAGACCATCAAGGCCTTTATCATCGGTACCGACAAAGCCGAGCACTTGTGCGGCCAAATTACCATTAGGATAATATCGTTTAGACTCTTCTACAAAATTAAGACCTTCTAAATTTTTATCCTCAATCAATTGGGCTATCGCTTTCGACTTTTCTGGTTCCATCATACGGTCAATCCATACGAACGCAGTATCCTCTTGTAATGATTTCACAATGTCCTCTTTTGACATCGTCACATATGGCGCTATAAGTTCAGCAACTTCACTAGGCGATTGCTTAATCATCTTAGGATCCGCATATAAGGATTTTGTAACCACACTCATAGCCAATGGTCTTCCATTGCGGTCATAAATCGTACCGCGCGGAGATTGTAATTTTCTATCCACTTGCACTTGGCTCAAGTTCTTCGCCTGCAAATCAGACTTATCTATTATTTGTAAAAAGAATAAGCGCCCCACTAATACGACAGCAATACACAGTAATACGCGTACCGTATATTCAATTCGCTTATTATCATTCCCTGAAATATTCATTATGGTCTCCCACTCAATATATTACTTCGATGACCTCTGCAGCTTATGGATAAGCGCTTCATATAAATCATCCGGTGTATTGTTAACGACACCATTTTGCACCTGTTGCATCAAATATTGTAACCCTTTCGCCACATTATCGCCACAGGCTTCTAGAACGCGGTTGTCATAGTTCAAATCTTTTGTATGTACAGGCATTTCTAGGCTTAAATCAGCCATGCATTCCCCGAACGCCAATGTACCATCAGTAACGGAATATGGCTTACCACAACCAAGGACGTCGGCCGCACAAACCTTCGCCAATTGCAACCATGCTTCCCGCATACTTTGACTATCTCTAAACTCGCCACTTCGAATTTCCTTGCGCATCCATTTTTTCTCATCTGCCTCTTCATTTTGCACGAAGAAATGAAAGCGCATGTGATTTTTAACAATCCACGAAACGCGACTAGCAAATTTCTTATTATAGCCGAGACGAATCAATAGGTCATAGGCCATCTCTGCGCCTAGATTATCATGGCCTCGGTCGGTGTAGCGTCCATTGATAACTTGCCTAATGGTAGGCATTCCCTTTGCCACATCATGTAATAGGGCGCCCCAACGAAGGGTTAAATCAGGTTCCGTTTCTGAAACGACAGCCAATGTATGATACCATCCATCAAATTCGTGAAACGCCTTTTCTTGAGGCAATCCCACCAAATGATATAGCTCTGGCAATATAGGAACCTCTTTAATTGCCCCATTTTCAACGACGCGGCACGAACATTCTGCCAAGCGCGATTGGACGAGTACATCTAGCCCTTTTGCAACTGCTGGTTCCAATAATAACCGGTCTAATTCATTGCGCACTCGTTCTAGTGAAAGCCCCGATACACGGTGGAATGCTTTTGGCATGGCCTCTAATAGAGATTTATCCGGAAGAAAATCGAGTTTTGCAACGAATCGGCAAGCTCTAAATAATCGCAGTGCATCCTCTTGGAACCGTTCCGTTGGATTCCCGATGGTGCGCAAAACCTTATGCTTAATATCTCGGCGCCCACCGACTAGGTCGATAACCTCTTTATAGCGATTCATCGCCATACCATTAACGGTAAAATCGCGACGTTTTACATCTTCTTCGAGCGTATCTGCATAGATGACTTCTTCAGGGCGATGGCTATCTGCCCCATATCGTTCCTTGCGATACGTAGCCACTTCATAATGTTTTCCATCTACAATGGCCACTACCACACCGAAGGACTTACCTATGATGCCTGTAGTTTCAATATTCGCATCACCTAAAACAGAGATGACCTGTTCAGGTCGGGCAGATGTAACGATATCAAAATCGTGTGGCTTTACATGCATGAGCATATCTCGCACAGCGCCGCCAATAATGAAAGCCTCAAAGCCCGCTTCTTCTAAAATTGTCAGCAAACGTATAGCTTGTTCCATACATCTACCCTCCCTTCTATTTATCTTTTTATTGTACTACAAATAGGGTTATGAAAAAAGGCTCACATACTATAAGCACATTGCAGATTATGCTCATAATAGTGAACCTTTTGTATATATGTAATTATAGTGAACAAACTTTCTCCGCTATGGCAAGACCTGTTTGAGTGACGGCTAAGCCACCATCACTTGTTTCGCGAAGGGCTGCAGGCATAGCGCGGCCAATATTATTCATAGCCTCAATTACCTCATCGGTAGGAATTTGGCTCTCAATACCAGCTAAAGCAAGTTCAGCCGCTGTAATGGCATGAACAGCATACACGCCATTCCGTTTCACACAGGGCACCTCAACAAGACCTGCCACAGGATCACACGCAAGGCCTAGTAAATTTTTCATACACAATGACACGGCATGCCCGACCTGACGAGCAGTACCGCCCATCATTTCTACAATGGCAGCTGCCGCCATACATGCAGCTGTACCAATCTCAGCTTGACAGCCACCGACCGCACCGGCTACACAAGCGCGATTAGCAACCACATTCCCTACGCCTGATGCGGCAAGGAATCCTTTCACCAAGATATCTCTATCTAGTTTGTATTGCTCAGCCACGGCCTGAATGGCGCCAGGCATAACGCCACAAGACCCCGCCGTTGGGCAAGCCACAATTCTGAACATTTTCGCATTAGCTTCGTTGACCGCAATAGCATAAGACATCGCCTTATAAGCAGTTTCACTCATGAATAATGGTTTTCGTTCCATTAAACGAGCCGCATCTCCACCAGACATATTGGATTGAGTCCGCTGTAAATGACGCATACCATCGTGAATGGAGGCCTCAAAAATACTTAATCGATGCTTGATTTCTTTAACGATTTCCTTTTCACTACGATCATACTGTTCTAGCTCACTGCGCATTACCACATCACCAAAGGATATATTATTCTCTTCGCTAAGGCGGATAATATCAGCTATCGTTTCATATTCGTAACTCATCATATCCTCCTATAGGGCCTCAAAGGTCATCACATCTTGGATGCCTGGGCATTCACGCATAAATTGTACTGTAATAGGGTTTACAACGGAATCTGTAGTAATCACCATAACCGCGTCCTTGTATTTACCCTTTCTAAACACGCGCATGGACGCAATGTTGATATCCGATTCACTCAAGGCCTGACTAATAAGAGAAATTGCACCTGGTCTATCCTCATGGAATACAACAAGAGTAAATTCATCGCCCGTAATGGACATATCATTGCCATCAACCTCGGTGATCATGATTTGACCACCACCAATCGAACGACCTACAACGGACATATGACGATTATGGTCGCCGTATAAATCAAACTTAACTACATTCGGATGGCCTATATCGAGTGGTGATTCGATGAAAGTATAGTCTAAACCTGCTTCATCAGCGAGTTCCTTTGCATTGCGGATGCGTTTATCATCCTCTTTAAAGCCTAATAAACCACCTAATAAGGCACGATCTGTACCATGCCCTTTATATGTTTTTGCAAACGACCCATACAAGGTCATTTCAACCTTCTTCGGCGTATTCCCAAATATACAACGAGCCATCTTGCCAAGCCGTGCTGCACCAGCGGTATGCGAACTAGATGGGCCAATCATAACAGGGCCGATAATATCAAAAATACTGTTCATAATGAACCTCTATGCATATATAAATAAAGATATAATCTAATTCTTATCTATAGTATAGCAATCAATATTCATAGATGTCTATATACACAATAGAGGTATGTTTGTCCACTTATGACAAACATACCTCTATTTTATTAATTAACTATTAATATAACTCAGCCAAGAAAATAATCGCAAATCCCCATAGTACAAGACCATATGTCGTATTTATTTTTACGACAAAAAAGGCTATACCATCCGAAGATGGCATAGCCTAATTTATATAGCAACAACCCGAATCATATAAGAGAGAGGGGATTAGGGCCGCTGTTATCAGGTTTTAATCCGATTAGCCCAAGATAGCTTTCATATCAGCTTCTGGAGTTGTAATTGGATGTAATTGGAATTTTTCTACCAAAATGTTCAATACATTGCTGGAGAAGAATTTAGGCAAGGAAGGTCCGATGTAGATATTGCGGATACCCAATGCCAACAATGTTAACAAGATACATACTGCTTTTTGTTCGTACCAAGACAATACCAATGTTAATGGCAAGTCGTTTACGTCACATTCAAATGCACCAGCCAAAGCTACTGCTACTTGAATAGCGGAGTAAGCATCGTTACATTGACCCATATCAAGGATACGAGGGATACCACCGATTTCACCGATGTTAAGGTCGTTGAAGCGGAATTTACCGCAAGCCAATGTCAATACTACAGTATCATCTGGAGTTTGTTTTACGAATTCTGTGTAGTAGTTACGGCCTACTTTAGCACCGTCACAACCACCAACTAAGAAGAAGTGTTTGATTGCGCCAGCTTTTACAGCATCGATTACTTTATCAGCAATACCCAATACTGTACCGTGACCGAAACCAGTAGTTACTTCGTGACCACCGTTGATGCCAGTGAATTCTTGAGCTTCTTTGTAGCCGCCCAATTCGATAGCGCGTTCAATAACAGCGGAGAAGTCTTTAGTGCCATCAGCTTTTTCTTCTACGTGTGCACAGCCGTCGAAACCTACCATATCTGTAGTGAAGATATTAGCTCTGTAGTTTTCTTTTGGTGGCATAATGCAGTTTGTAGTGAACAAGAATGCGCCAGGAACGTCAACGAATTCTTTTTGTTGATTTTGCCATGCAGTACCGAAGTTACCTTTCAATTGAGGATGTTTTTTCAATTCAGGGTAAGCGTGGCAAGGTAACATTTCACCATGAGTATAGATGTTTACACCTTTACCATCAGTTTGTTCCAACAATTGATTCAAGTCGTGAAGGTCATGACCAGTTACAACGATGAAAGGACCTGGTTCTACAGTCAAAGGTACTGTAGTTGGTACTGGAGTACCATATGTTTCAGTGTTAGCTTTATCAAGAATAGCCATGCATTTCAAGTTGATTTGACCGAATTCCATCAACAAGTTCAACCATTCTTCAGCACTGTGGTCTTTAGCGAATTCTACCATGCCTTTGATGAACCAAGCATCAACTTCAGGATCATGGAAACCAAGGCGTGCAGCATGCCATGCATACGCAGCCATACCACGCATACCTAACAATAATGTGGAACGAAGGGATACGATATCTTCTTCACCTTTCCACAATTGTTCCCAATCGAAGTTTTGAGCTGCGCTATCGATTTTTGCATGATAAGCGTTTACTTCGTCGATGAATTCTTGAACGCGGTCTTCAGAGAAGTTTACGTTTGTTACACACATGAACAAACCGCGCATTAAATAGTCAACGCCTTCTTTAGTTTGGCCTTTTACGTCTAAAGCGCGTGCTAAACCAACTAAAGCAGCAGTTAATTCGTCTTGTAAATTAGCAACTGGTGCAGTTTTACCACATACACCTTGTACAGTACAGCCGCCTGGTGCTGCAGATTGTTCGCATTGATAACAGAACATGCTCATTTAAAAATCCTCCTTTGCGAGACTTCCTCGCATTCAAGCTAGATAATATAAAACCTATACATTACACTGATGAATTATCAGGTGTCTGATTGATTACATTGAAAGTATAACGTAAAGGTGATACAATTTCTGTAGCTTGAGCAACAATAAAAAAACTTTTTCAAAAATTTCCTGACTCTTCTTTTGGAACAGGCTGCTCACAAGAGCATATATAATCATTTTACAATACTCATTACAAATTACCTATAAAAAGCATCACACCATACGATGTATAATTCGGGCTAAAATAGCTATATACTATATTAGGAGGTACACATGATTAAACAAGTTCTATCCGATGACATTATCAAACAATACTTACCAATCTTAACAGCTTGCCCCCTATTCAACACATTGGGTATACCAGAATTAACGAGCTACTTACATAATGCAAAAGTAATTGTAAAGAATTATAAAAAGAACGACTTTATCGCTATTTCAGGAGATCCTATGGAAGGAATTGGCGTTATCTTGGAAGGCAGTGCTCTTCTTACGCGTGAAAATGTGCTAGGCCAACGAGTTATCATGGCCAATTTAGAGGCATCCTCTATTTTTGGGGAAGCCTTGCTATTTAGTAAGCATCCACTTTGGCCAGCCACCATAAAAGCATTAAAGCCAACAAAAATTATGTTTATACCACTCGAAACATTTATCGAAACATTACCGGATTGCCATCAATGCCAAACCAAAATCCTTTCTAATCTATTAGAGGATTTATCGGAAAAAGCATTGCTTCTTACCAAAAAAGTTCATTATTTAACATTAAAGGGCATGCGTGAAAAAATTTACGCATATCTTACAGATATATACACGATGCAACACAGTGAAAAACTGGTGTTACCTCATAATCGCGAACAAATGGCGGAAGCTCTCAACGTTTCACGTACTGCGTTAAGCCGTGAGCTTGGAAGATTGCGCGACGAGGGTATCATTGAAATCAACGGCCGCCATGTTACATTATTAGACCCTCAACAAATTGTAGAATTTGGATTTAACAATTAAATACATCGTGCACGCAACACAAAACCGCCTAGGCATAGCCTTAGGCGGTTTATTGTATATATGTATGAATTAGAACCAATGAGATAAATCAAATTCTTCCCCAATGGTTGCTTTCACATGAGCTCGACCTAAATAGAGACCAAGTAATGTAAGAGAAATAGAACACATAGGACTTTCATCATAGACGCGAGCCAAATCAGAAAGAACCGGACTAATATCGTCCATGATTTGACGAGCCTCTTCCCCTCTAAATGCAGTAGGTTTACTCTTCATCAAAGCTATGAGATCACGTTGCACCATTGGATCAGAGATGCGAGCCTCTCTAAAGAAGCGTTGTGCCAAGGATTCATCGACGACAGCCAATTTATAAAGATTAGAGTTTAGGCTGCGCACCACAAATCGTGGATCTACGCCACGGCCATCAGTAGCACGGAATAACTCTTCCTTTGTAAAGCCACGATAGTTAAATACAAACGGATAGGAATTACTCAATAATTGGGTCAATGTTACGGACTCACGTTCTTGCTGAGTACAACGTAAATAATCTAGCTGACGATAAAACGATGAGTCATGAGGCAAATCCGAAATAAATGGTTCGATATATTTTTCCACATAATGTTGGAAATGAATACGTCCATAGTTATTAGAATTACGAGAGTATTGTAATAATAATGTTAACGCCATCACTTGAAAGTGTCCTAATGTAAGATGGGGCAAAACGCGCAATGCATCAAAAGCTACTAAGTACGGTGTACTCGACTTAGGCGATTGAACCACATCGGAAAAGGCTTCTAGCGCAGCTGTTTTCATCCAAGTCGTTGGAGATCCTGCATAGGCTTTTTGCATAGCCAATAATGCTTCTTGAATTACGATATTTTGCAATAGTAATTTAACTTCGCTTAATTTCGTAATGCCCAAAACGGCTAATGCATCCCGCGTAATATCTGCAACGAATTGCATAGCATCACCATGAACGACACCGAAAGCATGAGCAAATGGTTCAATTGCAAGGGCTACGCGTTTATCCTCTTGTGCAGCCTGTGCCCATGGACCAATTGGTTCTGGCTCATCCTCTTCTTTGTTGGATAAATGTTCATTAATTTCATCGGCATTAAACATGCGTGTTTCTTCTAATGCAGATGGACCTTGTGGATTTACAATTTCACTATTTTCACTGCCAAACATCTGCGTTGCATCAGCATCAAAGCATCGTGTTTCGTCCATTACATCAGGAGACTCGCCTAATGCAATAGTATCCTCTGTAGAAGATTCAACAGCAGGAATTTCCATCGTTTTTTCTGTATCAGTCACTGCATCAATAGGTTCTGCAACAACGGGTTCTGTAACAATAGGTTCTGCGGTAACAGAATTCTCAAAATCATGTTGTTCTACAGGATTATGTAATTGAATAGTACCCTTACTAACAGATGTTTGTTCATCAACATGAGCCTCATATACATCAACACCATCATGTGTTTCCCGAGGTGTTATATGTACCTTTTCTTGTTCATACAAACGCCCTGGACGTGATGTTTTTGGAGGCTTTGATATTACAGAATGCGCGTCACTGTTACTTTCACTTTTATTAAATACCGCATAGCATACTCCAAAGAAACCAAGTACGACAACGGCCAATACGACATATGGGATAAACGTTGACATTACATTCTCCTCTTATAATAATGCGTCATTATATACCGCACGGATACCGCCGATACTCTTAGGGCGAACACGACAAGCTGTCACATGCGCTTCCCCAATTTCTTTTAAGCTTAATCGTACAGGAACCGTTACATGTTTCATATGCATACCAATGAAAGTATCTCCTATATCGATTCCCGCATCTGCTTGTATAAATTCAACAATTACAGGATCCTTAAAGCGGTTATACGCCGTCATAGCCATAGCGCCACCAGCATGCAATTGAGGAACAACATTACATTCCTCTTCCCAAGTCATAGCCTCACGTTCCATTACAAGGGCTCTATTTAAATGTTCACAACATTGTACAGCAAGATATAAACCTCGTTCGCTAACGGCTTTATAAATCTCATCAAATACAACAGCTGCTACATCCTCATGAGAATCAGTGCCAATCTTTTTACCACAAATCTCACTTGTAGAACATCCCACTACAAATAGCTGTCCTTCGTGTACCTTTGCTACTGTTAAGAGTTCTTCCATAGCAGTATGTACTTCTTGTCTAATTGTTTCAATAGAATGCATGATATCGCCCCTTTTTAATATTCAAATCTATAAATATATTATCATAAATCATATGTCTTTTATAGACCAAACTATAGGACATATGCGTGAAATTCTTATGATAAATTAATCTATTGTATATGTTACTAGTTTGAAATACAAAAAAGAGGCTCGCTAAAGCAAGCCTCTTCCAATCACTCAGTGGTGATATTAGATTTTTCTGTAAGGTTTTTGGCCTTGTTCGTAGAAGTTGTTACCTTCAGTATCGCCAACTACGATGCAAGGGAAATCTTCAACTGTCAATTCAGCCAAAGCTTCTGGACCAAGTTCACCATAAGCAAGTACTTCGTATTTTTTGATGGATTTTGCAATCAATGCTGCAGCGCCACCAACTGCTGCGAAGTATGTGCAACCATTTTTCTTCATGGATTCAACTACTTCTGGTTTACGGGAACCTTTACCAATCATGCCTTTGATACCTTGGTCAAGCATTGTTGGTGTGTAAGCATCCATACGACCGGAAGTTGTAGGACCAGCGGAACCAATTGGATCACCAGGTTTTGCAGGTGTTGGTCCAAGATAATAAACGAATTTATTTGTCCAGTCGATTGGTAATTTTTCACCACGCGCTAAAGCTTCAGTCATAACTTTATGAGCAGCGTCACGAGCGGAGTAAATTTTACCAGTGATAAGAACGCTATCACCAACTTTTAATTTGCGGGAAAACTCTTCATTATATTCTTCAGTATTAATGCGAATTGATTCAGCCATTGTAATTACCTCCTATCGATTAAAGTACTACGTGAGCATGACGAGCAGCATGGCACATGATAGTAACTGCAACAGGAAGACCTGCGATGTGAGTTGCACCCCATTCGATGTTTACACCGATACAAGTTGTAGTGCCACCCAATTGTGGTCCAATACCAGTTTTGTTAACCATTTCCATGATTTCTTCTTCTAATTTTGCATAGTCTGCATCTTTATGAGGTACGCTAATGTCACGAAGCAACGCTTTTTTGGACATAACAGCTGCTTGGTCCATAGTACCGCCAATACCAATGCCGAGTACAATTGGAGGGCATGGGTTAGGACCTGCATGTTTTACGATTTCAAGGACTGCATTTTTAACGCCTTCCACACCATCAGCAGGTACGAGCATAGCTACATCGGATTTATTTTCAGAACCGAAACCTTTTAATTCTACTTGAATATCTACTTTATCGCCAGGAACGATTTCAGTATAGATGATTGCAGGTGTGTTATTTTGTGTATTTTTACGATTGAACAATGGTTCAGCTACAACGGATTTACGAAGATAACCTTCAACATAACCAGCTGCAACACCAGCATTGATAGCTTCTGTAAGATCACCACCAACGAAATGAACATCTTGACCAACTTTTAAGAATACCATAGTCATACCAGTATCTTGGCAGTATGGACGATCTTCAGCATCAGCAATTTCTGCATTTTTGATGATTTGATCGAGAACGATGCAACCAACTGGAGACTCTTCTGTTTCACGGCCTTTTTTCAAGCCTTCATAGATGTCTTTTGGCAAGTGGTAAGCTGCGTCCATACACATTTGACGGACTGTTTTTGTGATTTCAGATACTTGAATCTCGCGCAAGATAATCCCTCCTCAGGAAAATAATTAGATATTAACTCTAATACAATGAGATACATTTATTCTCAAAGTGTTAAGCTAAGATTAACTCTATGACTCCATACTAGCACACTACCGAAGGCCTTTCAACGCTTTACCTATACAGTTTTCTCAATGAAATTTATCGATTTGATAATTATTTTCAATGATTAATTATACCTTTTTTATGCACTTTGATAATATTAAAAATAGTAGCTTAACTCTAATAAAAGGCTATATAACTGTAATAAATATCACATTATATTATTGTATATGGTTCGTTTCCAATCAATATGTGTTCTAACCATAAAATATATTGCTTTCTTTAATGAGATTATCTATCATTTTTATATAAAAAGATTTTAATTATGAGTATGTATAACGATTATCTTCAATACAATTAATTTACTAACTCCCCTATTCATCAAGGAGTTCATATACACAAAAACACGCTTAATTAGTGGATTTCTCACCAATATATATAATTATCGTTTTTTATGACTATCTCATCAAATTATTTTATCATTCCTCAAGCTCTGTCTATTATGTGTTTTAGTTATAGCATATGCTAAAAATTTTTAACTTTTTATAACATTTCCCCTTGCTATTATCGATATGTTCCTTTATAATAATCACTATATTATTCCTCGATAGCTCAGTTGGTAGAGCAATCGGCTGTTAACCGATCGGTCGTAGGTTCGAGTCCTACTCGGGGAGCCAATTCATATCATGGCCCGTTGGTCAAGCGGTTAAGACACCGCCCTTTCACGGCGGTATCCCGGGTTCGATTCCCGGACGGGTCACCACATGGACGATTAGCTCAGCTGGGAGAGCGCCTGCCTTACAAGCAGGATGTCGGCAGTTCGATCCTGTCATCGTCCACCAAGCTAAAGCAGTTATCTTCGGATAACTGCTTTTTTGTGTTATCGATTTAGGTGTGATATAAATACAAAAAGCGACACTATGTGTCGCTTTCAGCATAGTTATTAATATCATATTGTGTATGAAATTTATCGTGGTGCATACATGATGATATAAACACCAACTAGGCATACAAGACCGCCGATGATGTCATACATGTCGGGGCGCAATCCATCAACAAGCCAACCCCATAGGATGGAGAGGGCAATAAATACGCCACCGTATGCAGCATAGACCTTGCCGAAGCTGGCCTCTGGTTGAAATGTAGGAATTATACCGTACAAGATTAAGATAATGGCGCCCGCTAGTAGATATAGAGGACTTTTATCATCGCGCATGTAGAGCCAGACGAGATATCCACCGCCAATTTCGGCGATACCGGCTAATAAAAAATAGAATATAGATAATAACATATATACCTCACAATGATTATAAATCTCATATTAGTGTATCATGGTTATTGTACCCTGTCAGTAGTAGATTATTGAGTTTGAAAACAATAAAAATCCCTCGCTATTAAAACGAGGGATTGAGTATTATAATCTCGCAGGGGATTCCTGATGGACATAGTCCATAAATGTATGCATCGTTTCAGTTTTAGAATTATTTTTCTTGTATGCGAAACATACTTGTAACTTAAATGGTTTTTCTAATGGTAAATAGCCAGTAGTTATGTTGAGGGCGTCGAGAATTTGACGCGCTACGATGCAACCAGATTCATTCTTACCACAATAATCGATCATTGTGTACGGATTAGATAAGCGGCTACCACGGATGTGTAGATTTTGTTGACCATTACCTACATATGCTTTTAATGTACGGTACATAAAATATTTAGGTGGATACATTAAAAGTGGGAATTGTTGAATTGATTTTAACGTAGCTTCTTTAACTTGATCAATCAATTTTGGCGCATAATATACAAATTCATCTTCCCGTAGCGCTTTTGATTCATATAAGGACATGTCCTTATTATTTGGTAAATAGAGAAGGGCAATATCGATACGATTTTCTCGTAAATCGAGCAATAGCTCTTCTTCTTCCATATCGTAAATAGATACAGAAAATTCAGGATGGTTTTCAAAGAAATGCGATACATATCCGTTGAGGCGAATGTCGCCGAGGCTACGAAGAACGCCGATGTTTAGGATAGGGCGTTCAACTTTGCTAGCTAAACGGATGGATTGTATGGCTCTCTCCAATGTGTCCAATACGAGTTCTGCTTCAGGCAGGAATAGTTCACCTTCTGGCGTCAAACGACTGCCGCGGGTGGAGCGAGAAATTAATTTAACGCCTACAAGTCGTTCTAATTTTTTCATTTGCGCACTGAAAGCAGATTGGGTGATATTCATCGTTTGTGCTGCTAGTGTAAAGCTACCTGTTTTATTATATGTAATAAAACTTTGTAGCTCTTGCATGGTTGGTAATTCTTTCATTTCGGTACTCCGATTATAATAAAAACCTCACATTACTACTTATTACCTATATTAATTGTATTGTAGCATACTATAAGTATTTTTTCATCTAAATCTATAAAAGGCGATGAATTAATTAGAATAGATATAGAGCGGTTCTTTTATAAGAAATTTCGTTTCTAATGCTATGATAGGTGAGTAAAAATAATGATAAATAGTATGGCGAAAGAATCTGCTTTGCACATGCTATTTATAGGTAGAACTAATTGACATAGGGGCATAAGAAGTGATATTATTACTAAGTACCTTTATGTCGTGGTACAAGTATATATTAATTTATGAGGTGATAATCACATGGCAACGAGAAGAGAGGCTCGATTCAAACTTTGTCGTCGCTTTGGTGTGAACGTATTCGGTCACGCAAAAGCCTTGAATCGCGTCAAAAAAGACCAACGTCAGAAAAAAATGTCTGAGTATGGCACACAATTATTAGAAAAACAAAAAGTTAAAGCTTACTACAACTTGCTAGAACGCCAGTTCGTACGCTATTATGATAAAGCGAAAAAAATGCAAGGTGTTACAGGTCAAAACATGTTGATCCTTTTGGAACAACGTCTTGATAACCTTGTATACCGCATCGGCTTCGGTAACTCCATTCGTCAAGCTCGTCAAATGGTAAACCATGGCCACATTTTGGTAAATGGTCGTCGTGTAGACATTCCATCCTACTCCTGCAAACCAGGTGACGTTATTGAACTTCGTGAAGCTTCCCGCGATAACGAAATGTTCAAAACTAATTTCCAAGAACTTCGTTCTTTCGAACTTCCTTACATTGAAAAAGACTTGGAAGGCTTCAAAGCTACTTTCACTCGTCTTCCTCAACGTGAAGAACTTCCTATCGAAGTTAACGAAACACTTATCGTCGAATTGTACTCGAAATAATACATACAGTTCTACAAATATAGAAAGCACAGTGCTTATGCGTATAGGCACTGTGCTTTTTGCTTTTTTATTTAATTAGCTAAAATGATGAAAATGAAATGTTCAAATAAGACAAAACTATTTATAAAAAAACTTTAATCATGTTATTCTGTTGATAGAAAAAATTATGATTTAATCATGATTAGTGTTGTTAGAGTATGTATTTAGGAGAGTTTTGTGAAGATAAAACGCTTAGTTCTTCTTAGCCTAGGTGTATTGGGTGCATCTATGCCTTTTGGGGCATATGCAGTGAATCCGATTATGCCTATGGCACAGCAAGAACAATTACAAGAAGACCGAGAAGTTCAACAGGAACGGAATCTTCGCTTAGATGCTGAGCGCGTAGAAACTGTTGTTAGTGAATCGACACCTATAGACGTACCTTCAAATCAGAATGGTGCATCTTTTTTTATTCATCATATTCAGTTAGAGGGTGTACCTAAGGAATTTGCTTTCTTACATAAGCTTGCACGTAAAAATGAGCAAAGAACAGTAACGGTAGCAGATATTACTAATATACGTAATTCCCTTCAACGTAAGTTGCTAGATAGAGGGTTCGTTACCTCACAAGTATATATTCCTGAACAAAATGTAAATTCTGGCACGTTGCAGTTTATGGTTCTACCGGGACGAGTGGAAGATATTCGATATAGTGAGTCTTCGGTTCATGGCCCTTGGCGAACGGCTTTCTCTGTGAGACCTGGAGATATCCTTAATATCCGAGATGTAGAACAAGGCTTGGAGCAGATGAAACGTGTATCATCTCAATCGGTAACAATGAAGTTACTTCCAGGTACATCTGTTGGTGCTTCTATTATTGAGCTATCGATTAAACAAGCGAAACCAGTACACGGATCAATTAGTATCGATAATAGTGGTCTTGAATCAACAGGTGTGTATCAAGGTAGCTTTACTGCATCTCTTGACCAAGCCTTTAGAGCTAATGATACCTTTACTATGTCGCTGTCAGGTGACCTTAGTGGTTCGGGTAGTATAAAAGGAACTCGTGCAGCCAGTCTTAATTATGTGATACCTCATGGGAAAGATACGTTTAGTGTTAGTTTTTCCAAATCAAGATATCATCAAACTATTCAATCTAATCCTTATGATTTCACATATAGCGGTAAGTCCACTACTATGAAGGCGAAATGGAATCATGTTTGGTCGCGTACACAACGTGAAAAACGTGCATTTGATATTACTATTAGCACACGTCACAATCATCGCTTTATCAATGATATGGAACTACCTGTGCAAGCATTACGTACCACTTCAATGGAGCTTGGTGTTTCTAATCGTACATATATTGGAAATGCTACGCTATACTCTCGTTTAGGATTCCAGTGGGGGATAGGTGCACTTGGTGCACAATCTGAGCATAAGGCATCTGTTGCCATGGGTGGTCCTACATCTAGGTATCATATGTGGCTTATAGATGTAGATTATCGTAAACCATTAATTATGGGACATCGACCTGCATCATTTACCTCTTCATTCCATGGACAGTGGGTGCAAGGCGGTAAGAGAGTGTATAGTGTAGATACTATTAATATTGGCAATCGATATAGTATTTATGGCTTTGATGGTGAATATACACTTATGGGCGATAGTGGCTGGTATATACGTAATGAAGTATCTTCAGTTATTCCGCGGCTTAATATGGAAGTATATTTTGGCCTTGATATAGGGGCTGTATATGGTAAAAGTACAGAATCGTTAGTTGGGAAAAGTATTGCTGGTACAGCATTAGGTATACGGAGTAACTATGCATCAGGGCTCATGGTCGATGCATTTGTAAGTACCCCTTTATATAAACCGCAAGGATATCATACGAAAAAGTTTTATAGCGGATTTACTATAGGGTACAGATTCTAATCTCAATATAATTATGACTATATATATGTTGAACTAGCATGTGTTGAGCTAGTATTTATATAATTGGAGAGTTGTATGTGTAAAACAAATCAAGAACGACGTACGCTGGGACGAAAGATACTGTCTTGGCTCACTTTTGGTGTATTTGTCGCCTCTCAATCATTGGTAGTGGCGGCACCGATTATGCCGGATAATAATGCTGCTATTACTGAACGACCATTAGTTCAGGAAACAGCTAATCACATTCCATTGGTTAATATTACGGCACCTACTAATGGTGGCGTCTCTATGAATAAATATGACCAATTTAATGTTGAGAAACAGGGTGCTATTCTAAATAACTCATATGTAACGAGTAAAACGGAACTAGCTGGTTATGTGCAAGGGAATAGTAACATGGTGAATGGTACTGCAAAGGTTATCGTAAATCAAGTTACATCAGATACACCGACATCTATGAATGGCTATTTAGAAGTGGCAGGACAAAAAGCCTCCGTTGTGGTGGCTAACCCTAATGGAATTACCGTTAATGGAGGGGGCTTCCTTAATACAAATCATGCTGTATTAACTACCGGTAAACCAGAATTAGATGGTGCTGGACATTTACAAAACTACCGTGTAGAACAAGGAAATGTCTCTATTGAAGGTAAAGGCCTTGATGGGAAACGTGCAGATTCTGTGTCTATCTTGGCACGAACTATTGATGTAAATGCAGGTGTTTGGGCAAACACACTTAATACTCGTACAGGACAAAATCACATTGATGCTAACAACTTAAAGGCTACAGCGTTAGAGGCTTCAACTGTTGAAACAAAACCAACGATTGGTTTGGATGTGGCAGCAGTAGGTGGGATGTACGCGAATCATATTACTATGGTTGGCACTGAAGCTGGTGTAGGTGTTAATCTGAATGGTGTAGTGGCAGGAACTCAGTCTGTTTCAGTAGATGCTAATGGTCATCTATCTGTTAATGGTACACTTCAATCCGATACAAGTCTCGTGGCCAAAGCAAACTCTATACAGAATACAAAGATTATTGCCTCTGGTGGAGAGTTAGCATTAGAAACAAAAGAGTTAACTAATACAGGGCATATTACATCCACTAAAAATGGACATATTAAGGTAGAAGAAACCTTAACTAACAAAAATACAATTGCAGCTGGTGCTAACACGCAAGGTGCTGTTACAAGTAATGGTTCCTTATCTGTTGAGGCAGGTACCGTTCGTAATACTGATGCAGTGATTGTATCTGGTGATACTACAACAATTAATAGTAAAGAACTACATAATACAGAGAATGGTCGCATTTATGGTGGGAAGATAGCGATACAAACCAAGGTACTCGAAAACCGCAAGAATGTAGCATTAGAATCTAAATTAGATGCGGCTATGGCAGATATGAAAGCAGCAGAAGATAAGCTTGAAGCAGCCTATGCTGTAGATACGACAGCTTTTACATCAAAAACTGAACAAGATGACTATTTGAACCGAATCAAAGAACTATCCAAAGTATATGATGAAAAACTAAAAGCTGTTAAGTTAGTACAAGAGGAATTATCTGCTCATAAAGGGAGTACTATTGCAGGTCGAGAAGATGTAACTATTGAGGCGGACTCTATTTTGAATAGAGAAAAGTCTCTTATATATAGTGGTAGTACTATGACGCTAGACGGTCATGATACATTGCACAACATTGGTGGTACTATTGACGGAATGGGCAATGGTGTCATTCGAAGTAAAGACTACCAAAATAAGAATTCTTCTTTTACCGCAAAACGTGTTAGCCCTGAAATTGAAAAAGGCCTTTCTGGTGAAAGTAATGATGCTATGCTTACAGCGCAAGAAGACCAAATCTTAATTACAGATAAAGATCATAGCGAGCGAGGCCAAACGTTTAAAAAGTCTGAATTTAGCTCGTTAAACAGTGGCTATGGTGCCTATCATAGTCATAGTAGTAAGGCACCAATGCCTATATACGAGGCTGCAGAATATGTTACTGTAAAACAAATTACACCTGAAGAACAAGCGGCTGGCGAAGCGCCCATTCCGGCAGAATATATTGGTACAAAAGTACCATCATATGCCTATGATGACCCTATTTTCAAGGAGTTTGGCATTACCTCTATGACGACGGAGCGTCCCTTGACTGCAGGCCCTGAACAAGCAGCGTGGGATGCGCAGTTTAAGCCTATTTTGGCATCATTAAATGATAAAATTAAAGCTCATAATGAAAAGGCTAGACTATATAACCAACAGATTTCTGGTGTGGCTAATGAAAAAATAGACGATTATACTATTATTCGTACTAAAACAATGACCTCTAACGAAGAGGTTAAAAACAGTACACCAGGTGTCGTACGCTTTGGTGGAAATATGTCGTTCACTGGAAATGGTACCAATGAAAATAGTCAAATGGTTGTAGGTGGTACATTAACTACTACGGGTGCTATTAATCAAGTTGCTAAAGAAAATCAAGAAGTGACTAATACATTTGGCACTACAGAAGCATCGTATACCTATAAACGAAAATGGCCGCATAAATCTAGACGAAGAGGTTATAAGGGTCAAGTGTTTATGACGCCACAAGTGAATAAAGAAAACCCAATAGCACTTGGGGTTGCTAAGAAGGAAGATAAAAATGGTAAGGCAAAAGGTGAGGTAGGTGCTAATCACCGTAAAGAGGTACAAGACTTCTTAAATCCATTTGCACAAGATAGTAGTAATGATACATCTAAACCAAATGCGGGAACTAACATTTTGGCGCTGCCTACAGAATCTTTGCATAGAATACATCCTGAAAGCACTGCTAACTATGTAGTTGAAACAGATCCGCAATTTACGAATAAAAAAGCTTTTTTATCCTCCGATTATATGTATCGAGAGATGAAAACAAAGCCTGAAAATATTGAAAAACGACTAGGTGATGGTTTGTATGAGCAGACCTTGGTTAGACAGCAGATTGTATCTGGAACAGGGTATAGATTCCTTGATGGGTATACAGATGACGAAAGTCAATTTAAAGCGCTCATGGATGCAGGTATTGCCTATGCTAAGCAACATGGTATTGCTCCAGGTGTAGCGCTGACGGCAGAACAAGCAGCTAGTCTCACTAGTGATATGGTCTGGCTTGTAAAAGATGTTGTTATGGTAGAGGGGAAACCTGTTGAGGTAATCTATCCTAAAGTATATCTTAAACAAAGTCATGGCTTACAGTTGCATAATGATGGAACATTAATAAGTGCTAATACATTGGTTATGAATGCAAAAAACAGTATTCGTAATGAAGGTGCTATTCAAGGTAAAACAGTCATTCTTGCATCTGATCAAGATATCATTAATAGTGGTCAAATTAATGCAGGAAAAATTGGGTTACAATCGGATACAACTATTTACCAACAAGGACAAATTATTGGTCGTGATGCTGTAGAACTACAAGCCAAAAAGAATATCACTTTTAACAATTCCATTGAACATTTAACAAACCAAGATGTAATACATAAAACAGCAGGTATCGCTGTAACTGGCGACAAAGGCGTTATGATTGTCTCTGCTGGCAATGATGTAAACCTAGGTGGTGCAACTATCGAAGCATTGGGTAAAGAAGGTGCTATCACTATTACAGCTGGACGTGATATTAATAGTACTACAGATACTCTTACTGCTAAAAAAGATATGACTCAAGATGGGGATAATTATTTACGAACCTATCGTCAAACTGAATTTGGAACGACAATAGAGGCTGGTGGAAATGTATCTATTGTCGCCAAAAATGATATCAAGGCTCGTAATCTGACTGTTAGTAGTGAGTCCGGTGCTGTAAAAGTGATCGGTGAACATGACGTATCCATTGAAAATGGATATAGTGAATCTAAGGATGCCTTTGCGTTATCCTATAAAGAAAAAGGGTTCCTTAATAAGAAAGAAACTAAAATTAAGACTCATGATGAATCTAAACATGCATTAATGAGTACCGTTAGTGGTCATACTGTTGTGGTGGGTGCTAATAATGATGTGGCACTTACATCCTCTAATGTAGTGAGTACTGCGGGAACATCTGTATTAGCCGGTCATAATGTAATAACTAATGCAGCAGCAGAGCATACGCTAAGTACCGCATCTAAAGATGTAAAAAAATCTGGTATTATGGGTGCTGGCATGGGTATCATGATTGGTAAAAAACAATCTAAAGATAACTACTCTATCGATGAAACGACTCATAAAGCAACCACTCTAGGATCTACTAATGGTGAGGTTACTGTACAAGCTGGTGATACAGTTCATTTGACTACGACAGATGTTATAGCGGATAAAGGTATTAGACTTAGTGGTCAAGATATACTATTAGATGGTAAGGAAAATCATTACCTTTCTAAAGAAAGTCATGAATATAAATCTTCTGGTCTTACGGTGAGTCTTGGAGGCTCTGTTGCAAATGCTATTAATACCGCGTATGGGTTACAACAAAAAGCTAAAGGTCGTGAAGATAAGCGTTTGGCTGCACTAGAATATATGGAAGCAGGTAAAGAGCTTAAAACAGCAGCTGCTAATATATATGATTATTCTAATTATACCGCTGGCAATATTTATAAAGAAGGTCGTCAAGCCATTCGAGATGGAGTTGCTTTAAAGGAATCTGCTAAATTTGATCTCTATAAAGCAACAGGGATTGGTAGTACTAATTTGAGTGATGTATCAAAAGAACAGTTAAAGGAAACTGCAAAATTAAAAGATACAAAGGGAAATGCATTAGTACAAAAAGGTAACACCCAGTTAGCAGATTTAGAAAATGATCAAGCTGGATATAAAGCTAAGAAACGTGCTAAAGCAGATAATCTTGTAAATATTCGTGTAAGTATTGGCTCTAGTAGTAGTCGAAGTGAGTCCTCTTATGAGGCAAATACATTTGATGGGGGCTCTATGGAAAGTAATGGAGATATTACCATTGAGGCTAATAGTGCAGACTCTATCAAAGGAAATATTAAAGCTGTTGGTGAAACAATTTCAGGTAAAACAGTCAAACTAGTGGCTTCCAATGATGTATCTTTACAAGCGGCAACAAATACAAGTGAAACGCTTGAAAACGCCAAAAGTAAAGGCTGGTCTGTTGGGGCTAATATAAGTGTTGCTGGTGGCGGTATACTTGGATTTGATGCAAGTGCTAATGCTGCAAAACAAAAGGGTAATACAAAGGTAACAACACATACTGGTACTACTGTTGTAGGTTCGGATGCTGTTACTATTACATCAGGAAAGGATACCCATATCAGTGGTTCCAAGGTAATTGGTAAATCTGTAACAGCAAACGTAGGTGGCAATCTTTCTATTGAAAGCTTACAAGATACAAAGACATATGTAGGTGAAAGCTCTAATAAAGGGTTTAGTGTATCTACAAATGCGGGTTCTCTAAGTAATGTATCTATGAGTTCAAGCAAAGGTAAAATGAAAAGTGATTATGCGAGTGTTACTGATCAAGCTGGTATTTATGCAGGTGACGGTGGATTTGCAATTAACACGGCTGAAACAACATCATTAACAGGAGCTGTTATAGATAGTACAGCAAACTCTAATAAAAATAAACTTTCTACTGGATCATTAGTTGTTAAAGATATTGAAAATACGGCAGAATATACATCTCGTAATGTAGGTATGAGCTATAATCACGTTGGTAATTTTAAGAACCTTAGTAAAGCAGGGCAAGATGCCGTGTGGAATACATTAGGGAAATTACCTAATCTGTTGCCAGATTCTAGCAAATCGGCTTCTTCTACTACAACATCTGCTATTTCAAATGGTACAATAGAAGTACGAGACGCTAACTTTAATATGCAAACACTGTCCCGAGATACAAAAGATAGCTTGAATAAGCTTGATGAAATCTTTGATAAAAAGAAAATTGAAGAACGTCAAGAATTATCTAAACTATTTGCAAAAGAAGCCTTTGGCCAATTACATAATTGGAATCCAACCTCTAAAGAAGGTAAAGCTGCAAAAGCGATAGCCCATGGTGTAGTCGCTGAAGTATCTGCTCGTATGGCAGGAAATAAACCTGGTAGTGGTTTTTATACTGGTGCTACCAATGAAGCATTAATTGGAGAAATTCAAAAAATTGCAAAAGAAAAACCTGATGTAGCTCAAACATTAA
>NZ_JAPX01000042.1:0-71027 GCF_000524355.1 Veillonella sp. ICM51a | reverse complement strand
GGTCAATGGATTATTAGCATCTGTTGTATCTGTGCTGACTGTTACGGCAGCGACAGCAGATTTTTTAACCTCTGCTTCAGAGACTTTCACAGTCAAATTCTTGCCATTTGCATCAGTAGATACATACTTACCATCGCCTATGATACCCAATGTATCATCCTTAAGATTTACTACACCAGGGGATGTATTTGTATCACCAGTGAATTTCAAGTTAACTGCATCGGTAGTCGTTTTAGCTGTTTCGGCTACGGCTTTCAATTGATCTTCCGTCGCAGCTCGGCCAGTTGTAGCTGTACCATTCCAAGTTGTATTAGATAAGCCAGTAACATGATTATTATCACCATCAACAGTTACACCACCGATAACTGCATTTTTAGCAGTAATTTTACCAGTTACGCCATCAAGTTTAATGGTTTCAGTTGTACCAGTACCAATGGATACGCTAGTCAAACCAGCAAGATCCTTATTCAATGAATAAGTAAACTTACGTTCATCTTGATTAATTGTAAGGTTATCCCCTGCAACCAATTCAACAGTTTCATCCTTGCCAACAGTAGCATTTTTCTTAGTACCTGTTTGAGCACCAGTTGTACCTGCTTTATCTGCCGTAATATTCCAAGTTTGGCTAGACGCAGCATCTGCTACTTTTTGTAATTGATCTTCTGTTGCGGCTCGGCCTGTTACGGCTTTTGTTACACCAGAAGTCCAATCTTTATTAGTCAAACCAGTTACAGTGCCAGTTGCACCATCTACCTTAATAGAGTTAGTACCACCAGTAGTAATTGTGCCAGTTGCACCATCAACAGTTGTTACACCTGCAGTTACTTTTGCAGCTGTACCATCTACTGTAACAGCGTTAGCGCCAGTACCAAGTGTCACCTTATCATTGAGTTTTACGTCATAAATAGTATGACCATCTGCAGCTGTGGTAGATGTTAATGTCACATTACCTGTCGTTGCATTAGCTGCTTCACCAGTGTTAGCAGTGATTTCAGTTTTAGACGCTTTTTTAGCTGCATTGATAGCATCAGCTACGTTTTGAGCCGTAGCTACGCCATCCTTGGTTGGACCTGTAATTGTACCATCTGCACCAGCCGTAATAGATGCGGAATTAATAGCAACTTTCACCCCTGCTGCTGTAGCAGATGTGCTCACAAGACTGCCATCACCGGTCACGGCAAAGGATACGTCCCCATCTTTAAGGTATTTATTACCTGTGGAACCAGTATCAGCAGTGAGGCCAATACCCTTAGTGGTAGCATTAACTGTGTCAGCATCCAAACCAACTGTAATCGTTTGATCCTTAACAGTCGCCGTTACGCCATTGGCACCAGCTACATTAAGTTTTTGGTTTTTAAGGTCTACAGTGCCGTCATGTGTGCCATCAGTAATATTGAGGTTTTGAGATAAGTTAGCCACTGCATTTTGAACATCGCCGATATTCGCCGCATTCGTCAATGTAGTGCCACCGCTAGCCACATTGCTAATGACCTTGTTACCAGCATTGATGCCAGCCGTTTTATCAATAGAAATACCACCAACAGTCACATTATCTGTTGTTACACCAGTGCCTGTAATGGCCGTTGTACCATTCGTTAAACCGTTTGTATTGATAACCGTATTGCCTGCCGTGAAGGATGTACCTGTAAATGATGTGCCTGTGAAAGTAGTACCTGTGAAAGCTTTACCCGTTACAGAGCCATCAGTGCCATCCAAGGTAATTTTATTCGCACCAGAACCAACAGTTACTTTGTTATTAGCTGTTACAGAATCAACGGTAATATCTTTCTTAGTAGCAACAGTAATCTTCTTTTTATCTGTACCATCTTGTGTAATCTCGATGTTATCACCATTAACAAGATCTACTGTATCGCCGCCTTTAACAGCCGTTTTATCAGTTGTGCTGGAATTCGTTGTAATATTCCAAGCCGCACCTGCTTTTGCTGCATCAGCCGCTTTGTTGATAGCATCAGCTACATTTTGCGCAGTTGCCAAGCCATCATTACCAGTTACAGATGCTTCACCTGTGGTAGCATTGCTGTTAATCGTAGCACGCTTTGTAGAAATCTCAACCGTATTACCATTCATATTAGTAGATACAAAGTCGCCTGTTGCGCCTTTCACATTAAATGCCACATCAGCAGTGCTCAAGGATTGGCTGGATGCTGTGCCAGCATCTGCACCAAGGGAGATATTTCTAGCTAACGCTGCTGTATTAGTAGCAATAGCGGCTGTATTTTTAGTGATATTACCTTTATTAGCAGCAATATCTGTGGTATTCGTGGTGATTTGATTCTTAGTTGCTGTATTAAGATCAAAGGATACTTTACCATCATTATCAACAGTAGCAACTGTAGAACCACCATCTACGAAGTTAAGACCTTTAGATAAAGAAACCTTCTTCGCATTAGCATCTGTAGCACTGTTAGCACGGTATGTTAAATCCGTTTTAGCCGCAAGTTTTGTTGTATCGATACCGATGGCATAATCTTTAGAATTTGTACCCGCTGTTGAAGTTACAGTAATCGGATTATCTGCTTGCGCATCCTTACTTACCGTTACAGCAGAAACAGCTAAATCTTTCACCTTAGCCGCATCAACAGCAACTTTCACACCTGCTGTTGTAGCAGTTGTGCTCACAAGATTGCCATCACCCGTTACTGCAAAGGACACATCACCGTCCTTTAAGGACTTAGCAGTTGTAGATGTGCCGTTATCATCGGCTAAAGCAATTGTATGAGCGATGCTGGCTGTGTTTGTTGCAATCTTATCACCCAATACAGTATTTGTATTGTTAATTGCCGCAGCAACCTCTGTGGCTTTAGCTACACCAGTAGTACCCGTTACAGTACCATCCGTTATATTAGGTGTTAATGTACCTTCTGCTACATCAATAGTAATCGTTTGTCCATTAACAGTAGCTTTTGCTGCACCCGCGCCTGTAATTGTTAACTTTTGATTTTTGAGCACTACAGAACTATTATTTGTGCCATCACTGATGTTTAAGTTTTGAGACAAACCATTAACAGCAGTTTTTACATCACCAATTGTGGCAGCATTTGTATCATCAGTAGCATTATTATTTACATTACCGCTAGCTACATTAGAGATAACTTTACCACCTGCATTAATACCAGCAGTTTTATCAATAGACAAGCCACCAACAGTTACTTTATCTGTTGTAACACCTGTGCCTGTAATGGCAGTTGTACCATTTGTTAAACCAGAGGTATTAATAACTGTATTACCTGCAGTAACAGAATCAACCATAAGATCTTTCTTGGTTGCTATAGTGATTTTCTTTTTATCTGTGCCGTCTTGTGTAATTACGATATTATCGCCATTAACAAGATTTACGGTATCTCCACCTTTAACTGTAGTTTTATCTGTTGTACTAGAATTAGTTGTAAGATTCCAAGCCGCACCGGCTTTAGCCGCATCTGCAGCCTTATTAATAGCATCGGCCACATTTTTAGCAGTTGCCAAACCATCAGCACCTGTTACAGAAGCTGCACCACTATTAGCATCACTATTGATTGTAGAGCGTTTAGTAGATACTTCTACAGTATTGCCATTCATCTTAGTAGAAATGAAATCACCAGTAGCCCCCTTCACATTGAAGGCTACATCTGTGGTAGATAAAGACTGGCTAGATTTTGCCCCAAAATCGGCACCAAGGGAAATATTCCGAGCAAGTGCTGTTGTATTTGCTGCAATATTAGTTGTATTAGTTGCAATTTTACCTTTATTGGTAGCAATATCTGTTGTATTTGCAGCAATCTTATTTTTATTAGTGGCTATATCTGCAGCATTTGTAGCAATATTAGCTTTATTAGCAGCAACGCCAGTAGTATTAGTATTGATTTGATTCTTAGTAACTGCATTTAGGTCGAAGGATACTTTACCATCGTCATTTACAATTGCAATAGTGTTGCTACCATTAACAAAATTTAGCCCTTTAGACAAAGCTACGTTCTTAGCTGTAGATGCGCCATTAGCTGTATATGCCAAATTGGTATTAGCCGCTAATTTATCTGTATCAACCGCAATAGTTACACCAGAATTAGATGCAGTTGTCTTTACTACAGAGCCATCACCTTTGATATCAAAAGTGGCATTTCCATCCTTTAGCTGTTTTATACCAGTATTACCAACATTACCTAATAATCCAATACCACTTGAAATGGCATTTTGAGCATCTGTTGTTAAACCTATATTAACAGTTTGTCCGCTTACTGTAGCCCTGAGTCCTGTACCAGCTGTCACCTTGAGTGATTGATCACCAAGTTGAACAGAGCCTTTATTATTGGCTCCATCTGTCAGGTTAAGCGTTGCACTTGATACATAACGCTTAACGTCTCCAATATTAGCCGCATTACTATCTGTACTACCACCAGTAGATACATGCTTAATGGCTTGATTACCTGCACTAATGCCATTTGTACCAAATGAAACTGCACTTGAGCCAGTACCACTTGTTAAACCGGTAGTATTAATTGTCGTACTGCCCGCTGTGAAAGCTTTCCCTATTACACTTCCTGTTGTACCATTAATAGAAACCGCGTTGGTTCCACTGCCGAATGCTGCCTGTGCATTGGTTCCATTTAAACTAATCGCATTGCTCCCCGAACCAGCCGTAATAGTTGCAGAGGTCCCATCTAATTTAATTGCATTAGTGCCAATACCAGCCGTCATTACACCTGTTGTACCATCTAGCACAAGCTGTTTAGCTGCTGTACCTACGGTTACCTTATTGTTAGCTTTCACAGAGTCTACAGTAATATCTTTATTTAATTTGGTAGTAATCTTCTTACCTGCACGTTCAACAGTAATATTAGAAGAATCACCATTGAAGTCTACCTTATTACTTTTTGCTACGCTTTCACCAGCATCACCATTAGCAGATACCGTCCATGTATATGCATTTTTAGAAATGGCATCATTAATAGACTGCGCTACGTTTTTTGCATCAGCCATACCTTTATTGGCTGATGCCACTCCATTAGCATTAACACTAATATCCTGTGTTTTACCAGCAATGGTAATACCATTTGTATTTGCTGTCGTTGTAATATAGGTAGTATCCCCTTTAATAGCCAATGTACCATTAGCAAGGTTCACATCATTATTGCCACTATTGCCACTGAAAGCAAGGTTTACGCTCTTTAATTGAGCCACATTGACTGCATCTGTATTATTTGTACCAGCTGCTACACCAGTAATTTGACGAGTTACACTAGCACCCTCACCAACAGATACCGCTGCATGTGTGCTGGTAAGTATATTATTAGTTAATCCACCATACTTATTAGTACGACCATCATTTGGATCGTATCCTTTAACACCTTTATCAGTAGTGGCCTTAGAACCAAAGCCTATTGCAACGCCATCTTTTACCTTAGCAATTGCACCGGTTCCAAGAGCTGTGGCATTTTCTGCTGTTGCAGAGGCAGCAGATCCTAATGCAGTCGCATTTTTAGCTATAGCAGATGCCTGATGACCAAATGCACTCGCCTCAGTTGCATCAGTTGTAGCTCCAAAACCAACTGCGGTTTGGAAGTTAGTATCATCCTTAGTCACCGTTGCCGAGCCAATAGCAGTAGTACCTACACCAGCAGCTTTAGCCCCTTGGAAATTACCATAGTTATCACCACCACCAAGAGCAATCGCATAATCACCATTTGCAGTAGTATTGCGCCCTATAGCAACACTAGGCGCCGAACCGACCTTTACTTTAGCATTACTATTTTCACCGATTGCAATAGTAGAGAAACCTAATGCTTTGGCACCTTTACCTATTGCAACAGAGGAAGCAGCGCCACCTTGTGCGTTATTACCAATAGCCACTACATCATTAATCGCAGACTTATCTGTACTATTAATAATAGTAGCACTTTGGCCTAGTAAAACGGATCCACTAGTGTATACATCACCTGAGCCAGCACTTTTACCAATACTAACATTGTTGCTACCTGTTAATTTACGTCCCGCATCTCTACCAATATCAACATTTTCTGTTCCATTAGATTGATACCCTGCAGCCCAACCAATTCCTATTGATTTAGAATTATTTTGAGCTCCATAATTTGATTGATAACCAATAGATACTACAGATTCAGCATTAGCTTGAGAGCCATTTCCTAAAGAAACACCATTATCACCGGATGATTGAGCACCTGGACCAATTGCAACAGCATCATTTCCTGTAGCACCATCATTATTTTTATTACCAACAGCTGATGATTTTACAGAAACGTAATTGATAGGTTTAATTTGGCTAGCAACAGCAAATAATTGGGAACCATTAATGGCATCTGTACTTGTAGCAGATACTTCCCCTGCCGCTACATTCTTAATTTGGCGCTCTTTACCTGCTGCACCAACAGAAACCTGCATACCTGTATCAGAGGTTGCGCCAGCAAAATTATATGTAATACCATTAATTGTTGCACTAGATTGATTTGTAGCATTTGTATCAGTAGTAGAATCACTACCAATAGCTACAGAATTAGCGATTGATGCCTTTGCATTTTTACCAACTGCAACTGCATTTGCATTACTTGCATTAGCACTTTTACCAATCGCAATAGTCTCACTACCATTTGTAACAGCACTTGCGCCTATAGCAAGGGCATTATTACCTTGTGCTTTCGTCTTATCTGTAGCACTATAACCACCAATCGCAACAGCACCTACACTTGATGCTTCTGCTTTACTACCCATTGCTACTGCATTCGCAACAGTAGCCGACACAGCACTACCTATGGCAACACCATTTTTACTCAAAACACTTTGCCCTACTGCGATGCCACCATCAGCAATAGATACGGTACCAATAGCTAAACCGCCTTTAGCTGCATTTGCACGATTACCAAAAGCAATAGAACCATCATCTACACTCTTAACACCATAATAGACATTTGTACTAATGTCATTAACATTTATAGTGTAAGTATTTCCGTTTCCACCAACACCAGTATTATTTTTATCGCCACCGACACCACCATTACCTATAGCAATAGAATCAACTCCGGAAGCACTAGCTTTAGGACCGATAGTAATATTGCGGACGCCATCACTTGTAGAACCAGCCCCTATAGTAACCGATGAATGCTGATTAGCAGATGCTCCTGTCCCCATAGCAATAGAGTCTTGACCACCAACAGTAGTACCTGCGGTAGGTGTAGTTATGCTAGCCCCTTTACCAATAGCAATAGATGAATCCCCCCCAGCTGTGCCAGAAGCACCAGCAAAGGAATCTGTTCCACTTGCAGTTGCACCTGCACCGATGGCAGTAGCTCCTGTATTACTACTATTAGAATTATAACCAATAGCAATAGCCTTTTCTGCAGTGGCTTTAGGATAATTAGCTGTAGCTGTGTAATCTCCAGAAACATTCCCACTACCTAAGGCAATAGAGTATTTACCAGATGCATCTGCACTAACCCCCATTGCCATAGAGCCTACTGCTCTAGCTCGAGTTGCAACACCGATAGATACACTAGAATAGTTATTACTAATAGCATTAGCCTTATCATTATTTGCTTCAACACCAATAGCAATAGTATTATTAGCTTTCGCCTTAGCATTAAAACCTATACCTACAGCGTTTACTTTGCTCTCTGCATTCCAGCCAACAGCAACGCCACCACGACCATCGGCAATTGCACTAGAGCCAATAGCAATAGCACTTTCACCATTAGCATTACCACCACTAGCCGCAAAAGCATTATTACCATTTGCAATTGTGGAACCAGTTCCTCCTAACGCAACCGAATTATCTCCATTTGCCGTGGACCAGCCAAGGCCAATAGCACCAGCGCCATTAACAACTGCACCGCCTATAGCAACAGACGATGAACCAGTGGCATTACTATGCGCACCAATAGCAACCGTAGCTACATTACCATTTGCGCTTGTTTTATCACCATTCTTTAAGCCAATAGCTATACCTTTAGTACTATCAAAATTAACACCACTAGCAGCATTACTAAAGCCTGCTTTATCGCCAGCACCATCTATCGCTTGAACAGGTTGTAAATGACCTATCAGTGACAACGCCGCAAATATTCCGGCCACTACGATTTTCTTTTTCCCTGTTTTGTTCTTTGCAATTTCAGATACTACAATGTAGCACTGTTTTGACTTAGACCAAATTACTTTAAAAATCTTGTTCATTCGTTTTCCTTTTCACTAACTATCTCTCAAAACCATATAATTTACTAATCATTTTCTAATATTCGAATTTTCACAATGTTATAAAATATACGCATTATATTTTAAAGCTCATTTCATAATTTTATCATATTTCACTAGTATCTAACAATAAAATTACCTATGCTTTTAGAATATTTAATTGAAAACCAATAATTCTCCAAAGCACTCTAAAAACAGATATAATCTATATTTATCATCTTATTCGATGTATATTATTTACTTTTGAATAAATATTTATAAGTATTTATTTATATGAAATATAGAGCGTTACAGACCAAGAAATACCACTTTAATTTTAATACGTGTATTTTTCATCTCATATTTATATATGCAACTATATTTTTATAATTTAGTTTGATGCACCTAATCCATTTTATTTTTAAGATAATATTTTTATTGGTTAGATAACTCTATATACAAAAAGACACTACTCAAATAGAGTAGTGTCTTTCATTATATACATATTCATTCATTAAAATATACAAATACAGCAATAATATATACATAGCGAGTATGACATCATCAATGCATACTTGCTAATCAAGCGTTATATTTTAGAGAGAATACAAATGTACTTTGTGCGGAAGCCAAGTTGATTTTGCTATGCAAATTTTGCATATATGCCCTATACATCTCTTGTGCCTCTTCCACAGATACAATATCAAAGGTAATACCATCCCCGATAGGCAACTGGCTCAATCTAGGCAAATCGGCGGTAATAACGGTACCGATTTTCGTATAGCCCCCCGTCGTTTGCCGATCCGCCATGAGGATAATTGGATTGCCATCAGATGGAACTTGAATCGATCCAAACACAGCGCCATCCGAGATGATATCGGCGCCATCGATGTGTTCAACAGGAGCCCCATCCAATCTAAATCCCATACGGTCGCATTGAATAGTCAATGTATAGAGTTCACTGCTAAAATTGCGAATACCCGTTTCTGTAAAGTACTTAGCTTGCGAGCCCAGTACAACGCGCAGCGGTTCATGGCATTCACGGCCGCCCCGATTAAATAGAACCGTATTAAATAAATGATTTGATTCTCTAGTATAGTCGCAGATGATAGTATCACGCATGCAGTCCTTTAAACGCACTTCGTCGCCCGCCACTAAGGGACGTCCCTCAAATCCGCCAATATTCGCTTTTGTATGTGTCGCAACGCTGCCGTTGATTTCAGGCACATTAATACCTCCGGCGAATGAAATATACATGCGCACCCCACATTGGCTAAAGCTGCCAGAGATGACATCGCCGTTATGACAGACAAAAGGAATGTACCTCGGCACCTCTACATTATTAATGGTAGGCCTCATGTCGGCACCTGTGAAAGCAACAATACACGTACCTTTCACCTTGAGCGTAGGGCTGAGTACGGTACACTCCAAAGCACCTACAGGGGTCGTATTCCCTACAAGGGCTTGTCCGATAGAATAGCTTTCACCATCCATGGGGCCAGCTACGGGCATACCATATTGTTGAAAGCCTACGCGCCCTCCGTCTTGCACGGTGGTCATCATACCAGGCGCAACCACCTCAAATGACGCATTCTTATATTCACTTACCGCCACGGAGGTCACCTACCTTTACATGATGTACAACGGGCTTAAAAGAAGTGCCCAATTTCTTAATACAGTGGAACGCACTTTCATCAATAGGAACATAGCGCACATAATCGCCCGCCTTAAGCAGAGCCGCCTCTTCACGAGATGCATCGTACATGGACAGAGGCGTGCGTCCTATAATTTGCCAGCCACCAGGGGAATCCGACGGATAGGTGCCGGTCTGCTCACCCGCGATACCTACGGATCCTGCCGGAATATGCGTCCGCGGCGAGGACAAGCGCGGCGTAGCGATGCGCGGATCCATGCCACCTAAATAGGTAAAACCAGGGATAAAGCCCATCATGTACACGAGGTAATCCGTGCCGCTATGAATGCTCACCACGTCGGCCTCTGTAAGGTGATTATGAGAGGCTACAAATCCAAGGTCTGGACCAAATTCACCACCATAGACGGTCGGTATTTCTACGACCGTTAGAAGTTCACTTTCATCAGCCCTGACAGGCTGCGTACAAATAGGTTCAATAATGTGGCACAGCTCAGCATAGGTGTAGCGCAGCGCATCATACTGAATGAGAAGCGCACAATAGGTAGGCACCATCTCAATAATCCCCTCTAAATGGAGGCTTTCAATACCCGCCACAGTCTGACGGATACGCTGATTAATCTTAGGGTCAATAACTTGACCAAATTCGATGGAGATAGCACTATCCCCAACCGGAGAAATTGTGGGATTCATACGTGCCCCCTAACCTAATAATTTTGCAATACCTTGCAAGGATGTAACACCGATATAAGCGGTCACAAGCACGACAATCCAACCGGTGTAGAACAGAACCGGATTATGCTTATAATCCCCTACGATATTCGTCTTACGCGTTGCCAATAACATAACGGCTAAGGTAACAGGCAAGATCAAACCGTTCACGGAGCCCGCCACAATTAATAGTGTAGCTGGTTTACCAATAAAGATAAGAATGCATGTGGACACGAAAATGAATGCCATGATGGTCAATTTTTCATACCGTTCCACCACCTTGAACAAGGTTTTAAGGAAGGATACCGATGTATAGGCAGCACCCACAACAGATGTCAACGCAGCGCAGAAGAATACGATACCGAATAATTTATGGCCGATTTCACCAGCACCAAGTAAGAACGCAGAACCTGCTGGGTCCTTTGGATCTAACGCAAAGCCCATGGATACGACGCCAAGTACGGCCAAGAATAACAATATACGAACAATGGCGTCTACGGACATGCCCATGAAGGCAGCGCGACGCACATCTTTTAAATGTTCACGGCCTGTAATGCCCGCATCAATCAAGCGATGGCCGCCGGAGAATGTAATGTACCCACCTACGGTACCGCCGATAAGGGTAATCGTAGCTAGCCAAGGGTAATTGGTTGGCACAATGGCATGGGTTGCGGCCTCTGCTATAGGAGGATTAGTAGAAAACGCTACATAACCGATGAGTACGAGCATCACTGTGCCCAACACTTTCGCCGTATTATCGAGAACGCCACCCATTTTTGGAGATGCGAATAATAGAATACCCAAGATACCACTGATGGCTGCTGCCGTCGTCGTATCGATACCGAATACAATGTTAAGGCCCATGGACGCACCGCCAATATTGCCGATATTGAACGCAAGGCCTCCAAGGGAAATCAAGAATGCTACGAAGTAACCAAGGCCGGGCAATACCTTATTCGCAATATCTTGGCCCCGCATTTGGGATATGCCGATGATGGTCCACACATTGAGCTGTGCAATGATGGAGAAAATAACGGACACCACAATAGCGAACGCAAAATCCGCCTTTAACTGGCCTGTAAACGCCGCCGTTTGTAACATAAATCCTGGCCCAATGGACGACGTGGCCATCAAAAATGCTGCCCCTAAGAGGACAGATAAACTCGCTTTACCTGTAATCGGTTTCATACTGACTCCTTTTATCTATTCTGATTCTATCTACTCTTATGCAATCGATTGTAATCTATCGATTCTGAAAATTCGCTACCACGACACCTGCCTTAGTGAGGCCTTCACGAATATACTTTGTGAAAGCTATCGCTTTTGGATTATCACCATGAACGCATACGGAATCGGCTGCAATATCGATTGTTTTACCCGTATTCGTTACGACCTTGCCTTCTTGCACCATCATGAGCACTCGTTCCAAGGCCTCTTGCGGGTCTTTTATGAAAGCCCCACTTTCCGTACGAGGCACCAAGGTACCTTCCTCTGTATAGCCTCGGTCTGCAAAGACCTCTTGAATCACAGGGACACCTCGTCGCTCTGCCTCTTTGGCAATATAACTACCGCTGAGCACCATGGCGCGAACATTGGGATTCACCGCTTGTAAACCATCTAACACCGCATCAGCTAATTCCGGCGTTACACACGCCATGTTATAAAAAGCACCATGTAATTTCATATGCTGCAACTCTACATCGTACTGATTGCAAAATCCTTGCAACGCACCGAGTTGGTAGATCATATACGCCCGTGCCTCGTCGGGACTCACCGCCATCTTGCGGCGTCCAAAGCCCATCAAATCAGGATATCCCGGATGAGCCCCTACGGCTACGCCCTTCTCCTTGCACATCTTAACAGTGGCCTCCATGATGAGAGGATCCCCGGCATGCCAACCACAAGCCACATTGGCACTAGTGACGTGATTTAACACCTCACTATCCATGCCCAATGAATAATTGCCAAAACTTTCACCTAAATCGCTATTTAAATCTATATAATGTGACATCACTATGCTCCTCTCGTTCTTCATCGTTCTTATATGCTTGATTGTACTTACATACTTGATTTGCCTTATATCCTTCATCTTTCCTTTAAATTCTATAGAATATAGTAACATGATTATACAAAATATATTGATACGTTATCAATGATTTTTGTCATGTATACAAAATTCATATAATAACGCAAAAAAGCACTCGACGTAATGTCGAGTGCTTTCACAATCAATAGGACTATTGTTATATGTGTGTATATGGAGAGAGTTGTAAGGGATTCAATGAAAGGGTCAATAGCCTACCGATTATTTATTGTCCTTGGATGCAGCATCATCAGCTTGTTTACTGTCATCTGCAGATTTGTCATCACCGGATTTAGCATCGGATGTGTTAGCAGCATCCTTGTCGCTGATCACGATGTGACCATCTACAACATCAGCCAACAAGTGTTTTGCATCGATGTGATCCAAGTAGTAATCAGTTACATTGTCGCGAATTTCAGATTCGATGACACGACGTAATGGACGAGCGCCCATTGTTTTGTCATAACCTTGTTCCATCAACAAATCTTTAGCTGCATCAGTTACATCTAAGGTAATTTGTTTTTTAGCCAAAGTTTTGTTAACTTGGTCGAGCATCAAATCAACGATTTTCTTCAAATCTTCTTTACTCAATTGATTGAATTCAATAACAGCATTGAAACGGTTCAAGAATTCAGGACGGAAGAATGGAGCAATGCGGTCCATTACATCGACTTTGTTTTCATCGTCATTGTCGCTGCCATAACCGAAGCCTGCATTGGATGTAGCAATGATAACAGTATTCTTGAAGTTTACTGTGTTACCTTGACCATCTGTTAAGCGACCATCGTCCAATACTTGAAGAAGTAATGTAATAACTTGAGGGTCTGCTTTTTCGATTTCGTCGAACAATACGATGGAGTATGGATTACGACGAACGCGTTCAGTCAATGTGTTGGAGTTATCTTCGTAACCAACATAACCAGCTGTAGCACCAATCAATTTAGAAACCGCTGTGCGATCACTGTATTCGGACATATCCAAACGGATGATAGCATCTTTGTTACCAAACATATCAAGTGCTAATTGTTTGGCCAATTCTGTTTTACCAACACCAGTAGGACCTACGAATAAGAAGCTACCGATTGGACGGTTACCTTCGTCAAAGCCTGCACGGTTACGACGGATTGCTTTAGATACAGCTTCTACTGCTTTATCTTGACCGATTACATGAGCTTGTAAACGAGATTTCATGTCTTTCAAGCGTTCAATATCGGATGCACCCATTTGAGAAACAGGGATACCAGTCATACGTTCTACCGCTTCCGCTACATCGTTAACCTTAGCCACAACCTTTTGATTATCAGTATGCTTGTCGATTTCTTCTTGTAATTTTTGAATACGCATCTTTTCGTTAATAGCGGATTCGTAATCTTCTTTTTGAGCAAACTCTTCTTGTTTTGCTTTAGCATCTGCAATATCTGCTTCTAATGTTTTAATATCAGTTACAGGATGTTGAGATGCCAAGTGAGCTGCTGTTACATCGATCAAGTCGATGGCTTTATCTGGCAAGCTACGTTGAGGAATGTATTGTACGGAATAATCTACAGCGGCTTTCAAAACGGCATCTGGCAATTCAATGTTATGATGCGCTTCGTATAATGGACGAATGCCTTGTAGAATTTTGAAAGTATCTTCTGCAGATGGGGCATTGACTTTTACTTCATTGAAACGACGCGCAAGTGCTGCGTTTTTCATGATTGTGTTACGGTATTCATCTTGTGTAGTAGCACCGATAACAGTCATTTCACCACGGGACAAAGCAGGTTTCAAGATATCTGCTAAGCCTTTAGAGCCTTGACCATCACCTGTGGAACCAGCACCCAAGATTTGATGGATTTCGTCGAAGAACAAGATGATATTGCCAGCAGCCTTAACCTCTTTGATAAGATTTTGGATATTTTCTTCAAAGGAACCACGGTATTGAGTACCAGCTTCCAAGCCGGAAATATCGATGGAAATGATTTCTTTATTTTTAATCGCTGCTGGAACATCGCCATTTACGATTGCTTGTGCCAAGCCTTCTACAACAGCTGTTTTACCAACACCAGCATCGCCGACTAGAACTGGGTTGTTTTTTGTACGGCGTGCTAAGATTTCAGCAGTTTCTTGAATTTCTTTGTTACGACCGATAACAGGATCAAGCTTACCATTACGAGCTTCGTCTGTTAAGTTCGTACCTAAACGAGCAAGGATACCATCCTTTTTCATTTTGCCTTGTTGAGCTGCAGCTTGTGCTGCTTGGATTTCTTCATTAGTAGGCAAATGACCTGTTTGACGATAATAAGCAAACTCTTCAGGAGTTACTTCACGACCATTAATTTTATAACGACGGTTTTCTGTGGAATAACCTCCCATATTACTCATCAATTGATTAAACAAATCATTCATGCTACCAAATTCGCTACCAAAGTTATTGAAATTGTTGTTCATATAAATTACCTCACTTTTTTACTACAAGTATATCTGTTTGACCTTTTAAGTCTCTTTAATTTCTTGCTTTATTTCTAGGTTTCTTTAACCTTATGTCATTATAATAATCTTATTAAGTCAAAAAGTCAATAGGTCAAAGTAAAGATTTTTGACTTTTTCTGACTTTTATTTTGACAAATTAGATTTATATGATAAGAATATAGATAAACACTGGGTTTGTGAGAGATAATTAAATTTGAACTTTTAAAATATTTACTATAAATTAGATTGTTTAAATTGATTTATTCCCTATATAATAGAAATAAAAGTCAAAATATATCAAAGGAGATCAAACTATGGCACAAAATTCTTCACCCCATACCGATTCCACCGCACTCCACAACACACCTATCATGACAAGTGCTAACAACAAAGAACTAGCGAAGCGTATTAAAGACATTTCCCAGCAAGTACTAAAACGAAATTATGAACTCTATAAAGCATTGGAGAACAAATGAATACAGCTAATATCCAATTCACCTTACAAGATATCTATGAGCTCCACGCCCAACTAGAAAGTGCATTTGTCCTTTCACCAGGCGTACGCGATGAAAACCTATTAGCATCAGCTGTCTATACCCCCTTTCAAACCTTTATGGAGAACGATCTATACCCATCCATCTACGACAAAGCGGCACAATTATGTTATGGCTTAGCCAACAATCATCCTTTTACGGATGGAAATAAACGAACAGCATTGCATAGCATGTATGTGTATTTAATTATCAATGGATTCGATATTACGGCAACACAACAAGACGTAGAAAACATGATTATCGATATTGCCGCAGGTAATATGACAAATACAGAACTAGCACAATGGTTGCGGGAGAATACTGTAGAGATTGATACGAATTTGTAATTCGACAGAGATACATAGGGTTCTACAAATTAGTACAGGCCTGTTTTATTTCTAACGAGACCTATACATAGGGCCCTTCAAATTAGTACACGCCTGTTCTATTTCTAACAAGACCTATACATAGGGCCCTTCAAATTAGTACAGGCCTGTTCTATTCTTAACAAGGCACATATATAGGGTCCTGCAAATTAATACACACCTGTTCTATTTCCAACAAGACCTATATATAGGGCCCTTCAAATTAGTACAGGCCTGTTCTATTTCTAATAAGACCTATACATAAGGCCCTTCAAATTAGTACAGGCCTGTTCTAATTTAAAATAGCAATGCAAAAGCGGATAGCCCATTACGAGCTATCCGCTTAATTCTTTGGTGATCCAGGAGGGATTCGAACCCCCGACCCACGGCTTAGAAGGCCGTTGCTCTATCCAACTGAGCTACTGAACCATGTGGATTACCTTTATATGTAATTATCTATTATAGTATAAATTATGTAAGATGTATCGTCAACTAATGACGTCATTTTTCGTTCACCCTAAAAAAGGCAAAAAAAAATGGAGCGGGTGAAGGGAATCGAACCCTCGCGACCAGCTTGGAAGGCTGGGGCTCTACCATTGAGCTACACCCGCAAAATAAAAAATGGTCGGAGCAGCAGGATTCGAACCTGCGACCCCCTGGTCCCAAGCCAGGTGCGCTACCAAACTGCGCTATGCCCCGTCATTAATTACTTGCTAATTATAGCAAACCCGGTAGTTGATGTCAACCACTACTTTTGCTGAGTTTTACTCAGTTATGAGTACCTCTCTGCAACGAAAATTATTATATCATCGGACTACTATTCTGACAAGTATTTTTTTTATAACTTCATTAAAAATTTAGGATTACCTATTCCCAAAATTATTTTCATAATTTCTAAATCAAAAGCACATAGTATCACCTCCCCCTCTTTCCCTCTTAAAAAAAATTTCTTTTATAATCCCATACATTCAATAATCCGTTCAAATACATCTAATGTTTTATCAAAAGTAATTTCTACAGCGTAAGGTGAACGTTTTTGATATCTTAGCCACGATGAATGTAAATCATCATCATTTCTTAACATCATAAGAACATCCTCAAATGTTTCCTTATTAAATGAAGTATTCCTATATGCAAATGTTTTTACACAGGCAGCATGTAACAACTTATAATCTATACTGTCATTTAATGTACTATAAATCATAAATACGTCGTAAAAGTCTTTACATCGACTATTAAATACACCCCGCTCACATATGGTCTGTAGTTTTTCTGCTAACATAGTTTCTACATTATATGCACAAATATTAAATTCACTTTCATCAAAAATGCTCTTATAGGAATATCTTATAGCTTCTGGTGTAATCGGATCACCTGTAGCTATATCTAAAGGAATAACTTGTCTAATATTTTCTAATTGACAGAGTATTGTTAGTCTATAGCCTCCATACTCATCAGATTCACGAATTGGTTCTATTCGCTGTATTGAATATTTAATATCCGATGATGAGTTCAATAGTATAGACTGGAATTTCACTAACAATACTTCTTCTGTCAGTGGAAATTGCCGAATAACAAAATCAATATCTAATGTACTTCGCTGCCGTATACCAATAACATTTGATAGTAAAAAACCACCTTTAAATATAAAATTCTCACATTCACAACTAGATGATATTTGCTCTAGTATCCGCTCTAAAAAATAATGTGTTTGTATCATATTAAAAGGCAGTCCAGACTCTTTCGATAGTTTATGACATAAAGCTTTCAGTTTATCCTTATTCATAGATAACCTCCAAAATACTTTTAACCTTATCATATATCTTCATTTTCTTAGCGTAATCGTATAAACGATTTAGATTTCGATTTTTATAACGCATATACCTATGTAAAGTTTTAGAAAATAATTCAGTATCGATCTTATTTCTATTTTTAATGAAATCACATAAGGTCCGTTCTAAATCATAGGTTTTGACAATATTACCATATACCGTTTTACACTCTGTGATACCTAATTCATATATATCTTTCGTAACATAATGTACGAGATTCACGTTGTTAATTCTATGAATATTATACCCTCGATACACAGTTACCTCTAGTGCCGGATAAATATCATCTGTAAATTGATGTAAATACAGGGCTGATGCATATGAAAAAATAGGCACTCCATATTGTTTTTGAAAGAGATAGTATTCATCATAATCACCTTTTGTGCTTAAATAAATACCTCGACTTACACGATTAAGTATCCCCTCATTTACCATTCTAGTTAGGTATATGGAAGGAATATTAAGAGCTTTAATATCACGACTTGAAAGTATACCATTATTTTGTTCTAGTTTTGATTCTATAATTCCTCTATAATCCATATAATATCTCCTATTGTTATTATCGTGCTTACATTTTATAATTTTGTACGCACAAATGCAACATCTATATAAAAAAACATGCACCCAATAGGGTGCATGTTCAAAATCATATTTTATTTAGTTAAAATTAGCCTTCGTAATGACCGTCTTCAACGATTTGAGGGTTTTTGGCGATGCCTTGTTTTACAGCTACTTCAGCAACTGCTTTTGCCACTGCAGGAGCTACGCGATGGTCGAATACGGATGGCATGATGTTTTCATCATTCAATTCGCTGTCTGGAATCAAGTGTGCCAATGCATCGGCAGCAGCCAATTTCATTTCGTCAGTGATTTTAGATGCACGAACGTCGATAGCACCACGGAAGATACCAGGGAATACAGCTACGTTATTGATTTGGTTAGGTGCGTCGGAACGGCCTGTACCAGCGATGCGAACGCCAGCAGCTTTCATATCAGCGTATGTTGCTTCTGGGTTAGGGTTCGCCATAGCGAATACGATAGCGTCGTCAGCCAAGTTTTCCAAGATTTCTTTTGTGAAAGCACCTGCTGCAGATACGCCAAGAAGGATGTCAGCGCCTTTAGCGTTTTCAGCCAAGTTGCCATGTTTTTCTTCAAGGCCAAGCAGATCGATCAATTCAGTTTGCAAGGAATCAAGGCGTTTGTAATCTTTGTGCAATACGCCAGAGGATACCAATACGGTAATATCACGAGCGCCTGCAAGGTATAACAAACGAGCGATGTTTGCACCAGCTGCACCAGCACCGTTTACAACGATTTTAGCAGTTGCTAAATCTTTTTTAACGAGGCGAAGAGCGCCTTTTACACCAGCCAAACATGCGATTGCTGTACCATGTTGGTCATCATGGAATACAGGGATTTCCAATTCTTCTTTCAAACGATTTTCAATTTCGTAGCATTTAGGAGAAGAAATGTCTTCCAAGTTGATGCCAGCAAAGTTCTTTTGCAACAATTTTACAGTGTTGATCAATGTATCAGCATCTTTAGTATCTACTACCAATGGAATGCAGTCTACATCGCCAAATTTTTTGAACAATAAGGATTTACCTTCCATTACAGGCAATGCAGCAGCAGCGCCGATATCGCCAAGGCCTAGTACACGAGTACCGTCGGATACAACGGCAACCATGTTGGAACGGCAAGTTAATTCAAAGGATTCTGCTTCATTGTCTTTAATACGCAAGCATGGTTCTGCTACACCTGGTGTGTAAGCAACGGATAAATCATGAGCATCTTTTAATTCATATTTAGTTCCTACTGTGAGGAAGCCTTTTAATTCACGTTTTTTTTGTACTGCTAATTCACGTACGTCCATAATAATTCTCCTTTGTGGATGACAACGGACACAATAGTTTCTTGGTATTAATTATTAATACCCCTTACAAGTTCATTATACAGAATCAGAAACAATAATACAAGATTTTTCGATATAGTTTTTCGAAAATTTTAGAATTAACCATGAATTCATATTCTTAGCATTAATTACATGTCCACAAATAACTAAGCGTTTTAAACAATCTAGGCTTTCACAGAAGGCAAATTGCGTCCGTAGAAGATTTCTGTCATTTCTTGTCGCAATTGGTGTTTAATTTGCTTAATTTCTCGTTCGCTCAATTCCGCTTCGGTAATGCCGAATAAGTAATTATCCAAATCGAAATCCTTGAGCATCATCTTAGTGTGGAATATATTTTCTTGGTACACGTTCACATCGATCATATTGTACAAATTGCGCGTTTTCGCATTAATGTAGTTTTGAATAGAGTTGATACGATGGTCGATGTAGATTTTCTTGCCCGACACGTCGCGCGTAAAGCCACGCACATGATAGTCCAATGTCAAAATATCCGAATCAAAGCTATTAATCAAGTAATTGAGGGCCTTTAGCGGAGAGATTTGACCACATGTGGACACCTCGATATCGGCACGGAATGTACTAATCCCCTTGTGCGGATGGCTTTCAGGGTACGTATGAACTGTAAGATGGGATTTATCCAAATGCATAACCACATCTTCTTTTTCAATTTCTTCTTCAGAAATCAAAATCGTCACCGATGCCCCTTGAGGGTCGTAATCTTGTTTCGCAATGTTCAAAATATTGGCGCCGATAATATGACTCACTTCGGTCAAAATATTCGTCAAACGTTCCGCGTTGTATACTTCATCAATGTATTGAATATACTGCTTTTTTTCTTCCTCTGTACGAGTATAACAAATATCATAAATATTAAAACTCAATGTCTTCGTGAGATTATTAAACCCATATAACTTCATTTTAGGCTTTGCTTTAACTGGTGTATCCATGATATGCCATAACCCTTTCCATGCATAGACTTACTATTTTTTGTGAAAGTCATACAAACCTCGACTTTCACTCATATACTATATAATATCCTGTTTATACACAAATTCTACATCAAAGGCGCCATCTTCGTAGGTGACGATGGCAAAGGTACCGCCCGATCCATCCCGAGGCAATGCAATGCTCCCTGGATTCACAAAAAGGGTATCCCCTATATGTTTAGCCTCGTGAAAATGGCTATGTCCACACACGATGAGTCGCGCCCCCATGGCATTGCCAATATGTATCAATTCTTGTGCTCGTTTACAATATGATACCTCATGACCATGTGTCATGTAAATATAGGTATCTTCTAAGGGAATCAATTGTTCCTTAGGCTCCAACGGCTGCACGCGGTCATTATTGCCGCGCACTGCATAGACCGGCACATTGATACGCGTTTGCATATACCGCGCATCGTCGCCGTAGTCACCGGCATGTAGCCACATGTCGATATTTTGGTCCATCGTTGCATCTAGCACGAGGTCAATGGTGTCCAGATATCCATGTGTATCACTAATAATACCTATTCGTTTCATTTATTCACCTTTGCAACTAACTCTTGCAACGCCTTGCCACGATGACTGATGGTTTCCTTCGTATCGATATCGAGCTCTGCCATGGTTTTACCAAATTGTGGAACAAAGAAATATGGATCATAGCCAAATCCATTGGTACCTAGCGGCGTATCTTGAATTTCACCATCACAAGAGGCTTCGGCCGTCACGCTAGTACCGTCTGGATGTACCAACGCTAAAGCGCATACATAATGCGCAGTTCTATCCGATTTACCTTGTAATTCGCGTATTAATTTTTCATTATTTGCTTCATCATCGCCATGAACGCCCGCATAGCGTGCGGAGTATACGCCAGGTGCCCCATCAAGAGCATCGACAGTGAGCCCCGAATCATCAGCTAAGCACGGCAATCCTGTTTTTTCGCTATAGTATTTCGCTTTGAGGACGGCATTTTCCATAAAAGTTGTACCCGTTTCCTCTGGTTCCGGAACGTCCACTATGTCTTTCACAGGCACACAGGTAATGTTCATATGAGAAAAGGCCCGTTCAAATTCACGTATTTTCCCCTTATTGCCCGTTGCTAATACAATACGTTCCATATTATTGTTCTCCTTCAGCGGTTTGAACAGGTGCATCAGGATACACCTTGCCAATTTTGTCCGCTACAGAGCCGAGTACATTGCGTTGCACAGCCATCAATTCGTCAGTAGCAGATTCTGCAAGGTCTAATAATTGGTTAAGTTCATCGCGGCTAAATGTGCCATGTTCACCTGTGCCTTGTACCTCGATAAGATTACCAGCACCGGTGCGCACCACGTTCATGTCCACAACGGCAGCGCTATCCTCTTCATAGCAAAGGTCTGTAATAGGACCTTCTGGGCCAATGCCGACGGAAATAGCGGCACAGAAATCGGTAATAGGGAATTTACCAAATCCGCCAAATGTATAATCAATGGCATCCACAAGGGCTACAAAGGCACCTGTAATGGACGCCGTACGCGTACCGCCATCGGCTTGGATAACATCGCAGTCTACGGTGATGGAGCGCTCGCCTAAAGCCTTTAAGTCTACAACAGCGCGCAATGCACGACCGATTAAGCGTTGAATTTCAACGGTACGGCCCGTTTGTTTACCGCGAGCGGCCTCACGGCTTACCCGTGTTTTTGTAGAACGTGGCAACAAAGAATACTCTGCAGTCACCCAGCCTTGACCGGAACCTTTTAGCCAGCGCGGTACATTTTCCTCGATAGTAGCTGTACAAATGACCTTTGTTTTACCACATTCGATGAGTACAGAACCTTCTGCATATTCCGTAAAATGTCTCGTTATTTTAATCGGTCTCAATTGACCTGCTGTTCTATTATCACTGCGCATAACAACGCCCCCTTTATGTCTAGTATACCATGCTGAATTGTTCATTATAGGATATGTATCACAATAGAAGCGCCCCTCACACGAGGGGCGCTATCTCGTTTATTCTATTATATCATGAACAATGGTTCCCATTCGACAGGCTAAATTTCAACTTGTCCCTGCCCCATAGGGTCCACCACTACATAGCGGTTGAGACCACCCTGTTCTTTCATGCGACGTGCTTCTGTGAAAGCCTCTTCGCGCGTAGCATCATCGGCCTGCCATGGGATAAACATAGCGTACACACTTTGCTTTGCATAGGGCCCATAATTACCATAGGATTCGATGCTATGCCAACCAATTTTATCAGGATAGAGGCGCACTGTTTCACGACGCTCTTCTTGTACACCAGATTCGTCGTAATACACAGAATAATCACGGACCCAGCTATCCTTATGGCCGATGAGTTCATCTCGTGCTATTTCCTCACGCCGTGCCCATTGGTCCTTCCATTTCAAAATAAGATCATCAATATATCTCGTTACATCAGCCGACTGATGTTGTTCTACATAGTTTGGCTCGATAACGCAACTGTAATCTAACCCAGCCATAGATAAAATGATACCTGTATTTACATAAGGCAAAGCCTCTTGTACAGAATAGCCCCCTTCAAGGACTGCAATATCTGCTTGTAATAAATCCACTAATTCTGCATATCCCTTAGCGGTCACATTCATATTGGCTAATGGGTCCGAAAAATGGTTGTCCTGACCTGCTGAATTGATGACGATATCCGGTTTAAATTCATGTAGAATCGGCAATACGAGTTCGCGCATCACCTTTAATAAACCTTCATCACCCGTGCCAGGAGGTAGTGGAATATCTATGTTAGCGCCAATAGCTTGAGGGCCTCCGAATTCATCCATAAATCCGGTACCCGGATATAAGGTCCGTCCATCTTGGTGAAAACTTATATACAAGGTATCCGGATCGTGGTAGAACACATCTTGTGAGCCATCCCCATGATGTACATCTGTATCTACGATGGCCACCCGTTTCACACCATAGGTTTGACGTATGTGTTGGACCATGACGGCCTCGATATTGATGGTACAGAACCCTCGAATACCATGTACCATGGCCATCGCATGATGCCCTGGCGGTCTAACGAGGGCAAAGGCCCGATCAACTTCACCTCGTAACACCGCATCAGCTGCTGCAATGGCACCACCAGCCGATACGCGATGCGCATCGGTTACCCAAGATGCTAAATCAGGGGCCCCAACGTGAACACGTTCTATTACATCCCAGTCAGCTACGATAGGATTATATTCTCTAATATTCGGCACATCGAGCAATCCTTCTTCCACGATTTGATCCCGCGTATAGAGCAATCGTTCTTGCCGTTCTGGATGGGTAGCAGAAATTTTCCAATCAAAGGCAGGGAAAAATACGAGACCTAATGAAGGATGTTCTATGGTGCTAGTCGACACGATTCCATTACGCACCCGGTAACTGTCCTTATGATTCCACATAACCGCTCACCCCCGCTTTCAGTTGTACTTTCACAGTAATAATGCGTTCCATCGATTGCCATCCATCGACAACAGGAAAATCTTCAACACTAATCGTTTCTATAGCAGGCATTGTACCTTGAGGTACAAGACCTTGTTCCTGAGCAGCCTCGCGCAGTAAGCCATAAGCTACTTTTGCGACAGCGTCAGCAGAACGCAAAGAGCTACTTTTATCTTGAATGCCCAGTTCTGGCACTACCATAGTACGACGTTTTGTATCGACGTGAACCGTAATCGCCATCGTATGGTTAGCCACACCGGCACCGATGGCATTAGCCACGGCCGCATCAGCTGGAATATGAACAGGCAATCCTAGTTGGTCCCCAATAATAGGGCCCAAACTAGCCGCCGTGCCACCGACGATAACAAGCTGGGCCGGCACAAATGGATCAGGATGCACAATATCGGCCACTACATAGATAGGTCGTTTATTTTCCTTCGCTACGACCTTGTCAATGCCTTGTTGTACAATGCGGACTGCTGTATCTACGATGCGTTGAGCCATAGTGTTAGCATCAATGGTCGTATCAATCTGTGCAATGGCATCGTACGCCTTCTGTTCATCGCCATAATGCGCGTTACCAAGCACGATGAGGGCATCCCCTAATGTAGGGATAGTGCCGCCCAATGCAACAGATGGGCCAATCCGTTCAGGGCCAACCATGAGTTTCCCATCTTCATAGCGCACCGCCGATTCACCGCCAATGCCCACCGAGGTAACCGCAAAGGAGCGTACAGCACTTGGATATTCACGAATGGATACGCCCTCCTTTGTCATCAGTGGTTTGCCCTGTTTCCACAAGGAAATATCCGTTGTAGTCCCACCAATATCAAGGGCCACCGTATGGGCGTCTTTAGTGTTGCGCAATGCTTCCAAGCCAAGTACCGTTGCAGCTGGTCCGGTAAATACAGTTTCTACAGGAATGGATTCCACCGTCTCTATCGGTAGCGAACCACCGTCAGCTTTCAAAATATATACAGGTGCCGTAATGTGAAAGGTATCTAATGCGTGGTAAACAGCGTTCTTAAATTCCTTAAATACAGAGGCCACGGCGCTATTAAAGTAAGCACTGATGGTGCGACGTGGAAAATTAAGATTGCCACTTAACGCACTGCCTGTAGAAATCGTATGATATGTGTCAGATAGAGCCTGAGCAACATCGATTTCTTCCTTTGGATTGCGAACGCCAAATTTTGCGGATACAGCAGCCAAATCGGTACCACTCTTAGATTGCACCATATTCGCTAGTTGATGAGTCCCCTCTACATCTGTACGTTCCACCACGATGCCACGATGGTCCGTATACCCTTTAAGATACACAGGTCTTACAGGGAATATATCATCTACATTGCGCCCTGGCCCCGCTACTACATAGAGATCTACAGGCTGTTCTTTATGCTCCACAATTGTATTTGTCACTACCGTAGTGGATAGCGTTACCTGTTCTATTTGTGCAGGGTCCACACCACTCATCACCGCACCTAAGGCATCCGTTATGCCATTCATGAGATTCTCCTTCGTGGTTCGCCGCTTCGCCGATGAAATGATGGTACCCCCATCTATAATAACGGCATCCGTAAAGGTGCCGCCTACATCTATGCCTAATAACATATATCCTCCTTTAAACAGAAAAGAGACCGCCGGAGCAGTCTCTTTTGTTAATCTCTAGACTTACCAGTTCTGCACCGGAAACATCGAGAATCTTTTATTTTGCTCCCGAAACGGAAGCGTAGTTTTTAATAATAACGATTGGTGTCATTTGGCTATCATTACCAAACGGATTATCAATCAACAATTTAGCGATTTTCTTCGCATCAATACCGCGACTTGTACCGAGAATTGCAGAGCGTTTCAAGTCATTTACGTCTGCTACAACAGCGCCATAGCAACCTGTGCGTTGAACGATTTTTTCAGCCACCTTATCTGGATCTTTTGGACCAAATACGATGTGTTTATCGAATGGAGGCATTGTACCTGTTACGTCATCGGTTAAGGATGCAGCACGGGCGATAGCGTAAAACACGCCTGGTTTGCGGAAAATTTTAGCAATAGCGCCTAAGAAGAAAGCACCTAATACCTTCCATTTACCATCTAAGTTCATAGCAGATTGCATACCATAAATAGAAGCCATGGAACCATCTGGATGGATAAAGCGGTTAATCATACGCGCTTGCCAACATACATTGAGTTCTTCAGGACGTGTAAAGCGACCTTGTGTAATAGCCACAACGGATTCTGCTACGCATACGATGTCTTCTGGTCCAATATTGTGACCACCAAATTCAACGATAGCATCAACGATGTCATCATTATCTGTAAGAATACGTGTAGGAACACATACTAATTCTAATTCTGCCATTGTTATGCCTCCTTAGTGAACCAATGCTGCTTGTACTTCTTCTGCAGTCAAACGAATACGCTGTTTATCGATATGGTAATCGGTACGACCTACGATTTGGTAATAAATGTCGATGTCCATATAAGGGAATCCTTTAATATCTTCACGAATATTACCATTTCTACCAGTTAAGGTAACGTAAACGCGGATTGTACCACCCTTGCGAGGCTTGATGATGATAGCTTCAAAGTAACCATCATGGCGTGGACGATCGATATCCATAGCCCAAGCGTCTACTTTCACACCATCAAAATGTTCTTCTGGAAGCAAAGGACGTGGAAATAAATCCATGATTGTACCAAGTTGACGGCCTTTGTTTACAAATGGCACATCGCAGAACAATGTCATGGAGCTCATATTCATATCTGCCAATTGAAAGCTTGTTTTCCGCTTTGACAACAAAATAACGCGTTCGTTACCTTGTTTTAATACGAATAGACGGAATAATAAGTACAAAATAGCTACAATAACTGCAATGGCAACTATCACATTTATTATGTCATAAAACCACATGTGAATTCTCCTTTATAGTGTAATCAATTCCACCGAAAAATCATCAGTATCTAAGAATTGGGCGCCCAAATCAGCCCCTAGGGCAATATCCTTTGTGAAATACAAGGTGCTACGGCCCTTCTCGGTAGATGGATTATGCAAATGATTGCTGTCCATCGTACGTCGTACTAGATCACTAGTCTCATAAGCAGGGTCGATATATCGGATGCGGTCACCTGATAACTCCTGCAGGACAGGGCTAACAAATGGGAAATGAGTACATCCCAATACGACAACATCGATATCCCGTTCTAGCATAGGTGCTAAGTACTCCTTAGCGGTTTTACGAACAGCGTCATCATGCAAATGACCTTGTTCAATTAAGCCGGCTAGTTCTGGACATGGTTGTTCCCACACAAAAACCTCATGGTCGATGTCCATAGCCACATATTTATGAATATGACTATTAACGGTCGCCACCGTCGCCATGATACCGATGGTATTACTATTGCTTTCACGAATAGCAGTTTTAACACCTTGCGATACACCGATAACCGGCACATTGACGCGACTGCGCACCTCATCGAGGGCTACTACGGTGAAAGTATTGCAAGCGATAACCATCAATTTTACAGGTACTTGATATAATGTTTCTGCAATACGGCAAGCGATTTCTGTAATCTCCTCGGTTGGGCGATTGCCAACGGGATTATTAGCATTATCCCCTATATAGATGAAGTTTTCATTGGGAAATTGTTCCTGTAGAACTTTCAAAACGGATAGACCACCTACACCTGAGTCAAAGACGCCGATAGGCAGTCGTTGTGTATCTATATTAGTCATGAGGCATCTCCTCAACAGCATTTAGAATAGGTTGATAAAAGCGATCCTCTAATCGTACGATTTTCCCAGACGATTTAGACATAAAGGCATTCTTAGTCTCACCCGTCGCCAATAGAGCACCATCGCTAGCGCGGCGCATGCGGTATTTAAATACCATCTGAGCACGGGTCATTTTGACTAAATAGGTTTCTATATTAATCGTGTCATCGAATCGAGCAGGTTCCTTATAGTTACACGATACATTCATAATCGGAAATACTATATCCTCGTCCATCATATCCCACAAGGTGACACCGATGTGACGAAGAAATTCAATACGCGCCATTTCAAACCACCGAAAATGATTGCTATGGTGAGCAATTCCCATCATATCGGTTTCATAGAAACGGACGTTAATTGTCGCTGTATACATTTATTCATCCTTCTTATTACAATACAAATTTAATTGTATATCTATTAACAAAGGGTGTCAAATAAACAAAGGCAGTCCAACCAATAACAATGATTAAACTGCCTTTTTATGTACTTGTTAGTTGCCAAAAGGGAATAGCTTTTTCGCTTGTTCTTCGTGGGATGTTTTGATATAGCGGTTGGCGATTTTGAAAGCAATGCCGAGAACAGCTACATCATCTACCCAGCCAAGGCCCGCAATCGTATCAGGAATGATATCGATTGGTAGGACGAGATACCCTAAGGCGCCGGCTAAAATAGCCTTTACATATTTTGGTGTATCTTGATCGCGCAAGCAAAAGAATAACACCACTGCTTTTTGTACAAAGGCAAGTTTTTTACCATAGCGAGTGGCAAACGCCAAGAATCGAGACTCACTAAAATACTTGCCATATTTGATAATCTTTAATGGATTCATACCAATCCTTCTAACTATTTACGAAAACCGTTAATTGTGGATTTTGTCGTTTCTTTTACTGTTTCAACAGCTTGGAACGCAGTATCTTTTGCATTTTCCACAGCTTTAGTCGCTGTAGTTTTTGCGTTTTCCACAGCCACTTGAGTAGTTGCTTTCGCTACTTCTACGCCACCTTTAGCCAATTCTTTTGCAGTATCCAATGTTTCTTTTGCTGCATCGATTTTTTCTTTTGCCGCATCAGTTACCTTTGCTACTGCTTCTGCTGCATTATCATGCAATTGGTATTTCGTTTCCGTATTCCATTTTTCAATAGCAGGTGCTACTTTTTCAGAATATACTTGTTCTAATTGTTCTTTTGCAAGACCTGTTTCATTGGCAATACCAGCCCATACATCGCGTTGGCCTTGAGTGAACGGAATGCTTGCTGCTGCATCACGAGCGATTTCGCCAGCAATGGCTTTACCATTTTCATAGAACTCAGCAATCATAGGTTTGTAGCGTTCGATGTCGGATGGCATACCATCTTCGATCCAAATATGAGCTACCTTACCAATAGCATAGGTCAAACCAACAGCTACCGGTACACGTACTGCTTTAAAAGGTACGAGCAAGGAAATAGCAGCTGTAGCAATAGCAGTGCTCAAGCCACCTACTAAACCTACAACAGCACCTGTTTGTAATTCAACATCATATAAATGAGCAATGCGAGTTACCATGTATGTTGCATTTGTGCATAGTGCAACATTGCTGAATTTTGGAGACAAAGCCAATACGGCAGCACGGCCTGCGCCCCAGAAAATAAATTGTTCAACTTGATAATTTAAATCTTGACCACCATCGCTAAGCGGTTCAATTCTAACGCCATTATATTCTGCCATAATCGTTCTCCTTTTTTCTCCGGATTCCACTTGTGAATGTATGTATCGTTCATTAGTATTATTATACCATTCTCAATGTAGAATTGAAATGAATAATATATATTTTACCCTGTATAAATTGTCTTATTATGACTATTAGTAATAGATAACACTCTATTCACTACCAACTCGTAAGACCTCCATCAATCGTCCACGCAGCACCTGTCACAAAGGATGCTTTTGAACTAATTAAAAAAGCGATAACTTCGCCAATTTCATGAGGTTTTGCAATACGTCCTAGTGGATAATGTTGTCCCATCTCCTCTTTTGCTTGTTCCACATCTTGATGGGATTGGGCAATTTGCTTATCTACAAGCGATGTATCTACGTCGCCAGGACATACACAATTTACACGTACTTCATGAGGTGCCATCTCAAGGGACAGTGATTTTGTAAAGCTTACGATAGCACCTTTTGATGCACCATATACTGAGCAGGCTACATTGCCCTGTAGGCCCGCATCACTAGATACGGTAACAATACTGCCCTTTACTTGACGTAAATAAGGCAATGCCGCTTGGCACAAGAATACAGTTCCTTTTACATTTGTTCCAAACATTTCATCAAAGGCCGATTCAGATACATCGGCTAGTAGCTCCTCTTCATAATATCCAGCCGCCGTTACAAGAGCTGAAATACTACCAAAGAAATCTACCGTTTCTTTTACGATGCGCTGACAATCGCTCACACTAGATACGTCGCCTTTCACATAGCGCACCTTCGAAGAATAGCGGCGCAATTTCATCTTTGCCCTTTGTCCCGCTTGTTCATCGCGGCCATTGATAACGACGCACCAACCTTCTTGCAATAATAGCTTAGCTGTGGCAAATCCAATTCCCGATGTACCACCGCTGATCAATGCCACTTGAACATCATTTTTATGAGGCATACTCACACCTCCTACAAGGTAGAAATATAATCAAACACTAATTTTAACAACATCACTGTCGTAACAGACAGGAATACAACACGCACCAAAGAGGACCCTTTCGCAATGGCTAAATAGGATCCTAAATAGGCGCCCACAACTTGTCCCACCGCAGCGGCAAGACCATACATAATATTGACGTGTCCTAAATATAGAAATACAAGTAAAGATGCTAAATTACTGGTGAAATTTAAAATTTTAGCATTCGCCGAAGCATGGAGAAAATCAAATCCGGTAAAGATAAATCCCATAATGAGAAATGTACCTGTACCAGGGCCTATAAAGCCATCATAAATACCGATGCCAAGGGCAAAGGCCATACAAATATAAAGTGCTCGCCCCATTACTTGAGAGGTGCGATTTACTTCGCCCCAGTTCTTTTTAAAGACTACAAATAATGTAACGGCCACGAGTAATACGATGATAATCGGTTTAACATATAGCGGCGGTAATGATACAACCGCCAAAGTACCCAGCATAGAACCTATAAAGGTAAAAGGCAATAGTTTACGAACCAGCCTAAAATCAACCATATGGTTTCGTAAAAATGTAATTGATGCACTACCGGCCCCAAAGATACTAGACAATTTATTACTACCTAGAGCCACGCTAGGAGGCAAATTAGTTAGCAACATGGCCGGCACAGATATCAATCCACCGCCACCCACTATGGAATCCACAAAGCCCGCAAAGGCCCCTGCTACAGCAAGCAATATAAGTATCATTACCTCATAGGGTAATCCGGTTATTGCAATTAGCCATTCCATATACGACCTCCCATATCTCACATACATATACTATCATTTTACCATTCGTATAAGTAAAAACAATAGTCCTATATACAAAATAACGGTGACCAGGGTCACCGTTATGTATTATATCCTACTATGAATATGTTACGACTATTTTTTGTCTGCCAATCGATCTAATACCACTGTATAACCATCAGCACCATATACAAGGCATCGTTTCACACGACTAATCGTCGCTGTACTAGCACCGGTTTCTTCTACAATCGTTTCATAGCTATCACCAGCGCGTAACATTTTAGCCACTTGAAGTCGTTGCGATAATGCTTTCAGTTCATTAACAGTACAAATATCCTCAAAGAATGCATAACATTCTTCTACAGTTTGAAGTTGTAAAATGCCTTCAAAGAGCTCGTCATGTTGAGCACTTCTCAATTTTTCATTGACGCTCATAACGCCTCCTATTTCTTATTCATCGCTTTGGATAAACCGTCACCAATCATTTGGATAACTTGAACCATAATGATAAGAATGATGATGGTAGCGAGCATGATATCCCCTTGGAAACGTTGGTATCCGTAGCGGATAGCAATATCACCAAGGCCACCGCCACCAATAGCACCTGCCATTGCAGAGTAACCAATCAAGTTAACGATAAGCACCGTAACATTATCGATAATAGTTGGCAATGCTTCTGGTAACAATACCTTGCGGATAATTTGGAATGGGCTTGCCCCCATCGATTGAGCAGCTTCGATAACACCGAATTGAATATCCTTAATGGATGTTTCTACAAGACGTGCTAAAAACGGAATCGCCGCCAATGTCAACGGTACACAAGCAGCCGTCGTACCAATGGACGTACCAACAACCATACGTGTAAACGGAATGATGGCAACCATTAAGATGATAAACGGAATGGAACGAGTCGCATTAACGATAGCCCCTAGAATCTTATTAAGCGCTGCATTTTCTAAAATATGTCCCTTAGAGGTAACCACCAATACAACGCCGAGTGGAATACCAATAATCATGGCCATAATCGTAGAAATAACGGTCATTTGCAATGTATCCAAGGTACCGGTTATCAACAATTTAATTACTTGCTCTGACATAACCGATCACCTCGCTTTCAATTGGTAATGTTCTGATATAGTCTAGCCCTTCTTGCGCCTTCATAGGATCACCATTCAAAATGATGATGAGACGGCCTACACTAGTGTTTTGAATGTAGTCGATGCCACCAAATAAGATGCTTACATCGAGGTCAAACCGACGTACTAAACCTGCTACAACAGGTTCATCTGTGGCTTGGCCGGTAAACTTCAATTTTACCAATGGTGCCGTACCAGCAATCCAGTCATCATGAAGTTCAATATGTTCAAGCGCTTCTTGTGGTAGGTTATCGCTTACTACTGAGCCAACGAAATCTTTTGTAGTCGGTTTCTTCGGATTTGTAAATACTTCGAGCGTACTACCTTCTTCTAAGATAACACCGCCTTCGATAACGGCTACGCGGTCACAAATTTCGCGGATAACCTTCATTTCATGAGTGATGAGCACAATGGTAAGCCCCATCCGTTCATTGATATCCTTCAACAATTCCAAGATGGATTCTGTTGTTTGTGGATCCAACGCAGATGTAGCTTCGTCGCACAATAATACCTTTGGATTAGATGCCAAGGCGCGAGCAATGCCAACGCGTTGCTTTTGACCACCGGATAGCTGGGATGGATAGTTATTCACGCGGTCCGATAAACCTACGATATCGAGAATCGGAGTGATGCGTTCTTTGATTTCAGCCTTGCTAAGCCCTTGCAATTCCAATGGGAATGCTACATTGTCATAGACCGTGCGCGATGATAAAAGATTAAAATGTTGGAAAATCATGCCAATGTGTTTACGCGCTTTACGCAGTTCACTAGCACTCAATTTCGTTAAATCTGTGCCGTCTACGATAACGGAGCCCGATGTAGGAGCTTCCAGCATATTGATGCAACGAATCAGTGTAGATTTACCGGCCCCTGATTGACCAATAATGCCGTAGATTTGCCCCTTTTCAATGGTGAGGCTAATATCCTTCAGCGCTTCTACACGATTAGCACCTTCGTAGACCTTGCTAATGTGTTCTAATGTAATCAAAATATGTCCTTTCTTTGTGAAAGCTCCCCTTACCAGCCACTATAGCTACCATATTGATACCTATAGTATGCTAATTAAGCCAAGCCTTCTTCCATTAATTTTTCTAGACCATGACGTAATTTCATAGTCACTGCACCTGGTTTACCATCAGCTACAGGATTTCTGTCGAGTTTTATAATCGGAATCACACCACCGGTTGTATTGGTAAAGAATAGTTCATCGGCATCATCAACGAAGGCGCGGTCAAACTCTTTTTCGATAACAGTGATGCCCAATGAAGGTGCCACACGAGTGATAACCATTTGACGCGTAATGCCCTTCAAAATATGATTATCCGCTGGATGTGTATAAATAATTCCATCTTTTACGGCAAATACATTAGATGTAGCCCCTTCGGTACAAATGCCATCGCGGAATAACATCGCTGTATAAGCAAATTTCTTTTCCGCCTTTGTTTGCGCCAAAATGTTAGGAATCAAATTCGTTGTTTTAATGTCTACATGACCCCAACGTTCATCAGGCAATGCGATAGCTTTCACACCGGATTCCAACTTGTTCACTGCATCCATATCGAGATTATGAATGGACATGAGCATTTGTGGTTCAAGTTTAGAGCGATCGTACGCATGATGGCGTGGCGCCACACCACGGGAGATTTGTAAATAAATGTAACCTTCCTTGATCTCACTTTGTTCAATCAAAATTTCGTGAAGTTCGGTCAAATCATCTGGTGTCATTTTTACGGGAATGTCCATTTCACGCATGGACCGATATAGACGGTCTTGGTGATAGGACAATGCAAAACAACGACCTTTAGTTACACGTACAACTTCATATACAGAATCGCCGAATAAGTAACCACGGTCATCAATGCTGATTACCTTTGCACCTGGTTCGACGAATTCACCGTTAAAATATGTTAATTCTTTCATAAGAGCACCTCATTTTCCCTTGTTGTAACTCTAATCAGTATGATTGTATTATAGCACAATCACAGATTAATTTTCACACTTTACATTGTGAAAGTTTTCAAATTAGTCATAAAAAAATCCGCCCTCTACCGATAACTATAAGTTATGGTAGGAGCGGATTCTATTGTAATTAGTTATATACCCATCTTACAGGGCTTGTATAAGCCTATTAGTTGCCAAGAATATATTTTCGAATTGGCTTTGGTATTTGTTTTAAACCTACTGTCGTCAAGTAGGATAATCCTACAGCCATCACATACAACAGCACTACGTGAGGCACTGTAAATAGAAGATTATACTTGGCCATGATACCGGTCATGATCAATAACCAGAACGGATGTGCCAAATAGATGCCGTATGAAGTATCCCCAATTTGTGACCAGAACGCCTCCATCGTATTGTTGAGGGGCATCACTTGGAATAGGAATAAGCTAAACAATGTGCCTAATGCCGTATAGAATACACCCATTGGACTCAACTGATGTACCGTGTAAATCGCTTCGAGCACCGTATAATGCCATACATCCATGACATAGTAATAGGCGCCCAACATGGATAGAATCGATAAAATGGCACATGTGGCCAATAGATATCGGTAGCGCCACATATAGTCCTTCACGATTTCATATCGCTCAGCTACAATAGCACCAAAAAGGAATATCCATACATAATGAATCACCCAATAATTAAGGCGCATATCGAAGAGATATTTTATGGCTGGAGAATCGCTAAACTGTTGTGTCACCCAGGCTCCCAATCGATAAGATGATATAAAGTCAACACCTAATTGGATGACAAATAAGATGACAAGCCAAGGAATGGGGGCTTTCAAAATCCACCGTACCATCACACGCCATAGTGGCATGAGCACATAGAACCATACCAGTATAACCATAAAATATAAATGGTACATACTGTTACCAAACAAGAGGTTTACAAGCAATGGTCCGGGATGGAGATTTCCAAAATTGTGCGCCGTTATTCCTGTATAGACGAGGTAGAATAGCGACCATACAATGTAAGGATAGAGCACCACTTGAAAGCGTCGTTTCATAAAATCCTTGTAGCTAAATGGATCGTTTACCGATGTATGGTAGAACAAACCAAAGGCTGACAGGAAAAAAAATGCAGGCACTGCAAAACGCGATAAGATTTCCAACACGCTAATGAGTTGTAAATTAACGAACGGATTTTGTAATGCATAGGAGCCGACATGAATGCCGATAACGCCGAGCATACAAAGGCCACGCATATAGGTTATTTCAGGCAAAAACGATCGTTTCATAGGCGATTATTGTTGAGGCACAGCGGCCGGTGTTGGAACGATACGCGATGAAGTCGATGCTTGATGTACTACAGTTGTCGAAGTTGCAGCTGGTGCAGCTTGAGTTGTTGTAGTTGGCACAGCTGGAACGGCTTGTGCTTGGCCATTGGCTTGTGCAGCCGCAGCAGCTGCTGCAGCTTCAGCTTGTCTCTTCGCTTCTGCTTCCCGTTGCATACGAATTTCTTTTTGAAGAGGTACTACTGGTTTATCATAAACAGTAATATCCGTTTCAAACAAACGGCCCCATGGGAATGTAGCCTTAACTGTACGAGGGTCTACCTTCAAATAAGTTTCACTGAAATCTTGTACACGTTCTTGTAAATACTCTTCTAATTTTGAATTCAAATCACCAGAGTAGCGTACATTGTCGGTACGAATGGAATCTTGCATACGATAAATATCCTTGCGGATATTCGCTTGGTATGCCCAGTTATCTAAGTATTGTTGGGTCAACATATCGCGATGCCCTTCTGGGGACATAGTTTGTAGCAATAAGCCTTGTGCAATCGCATAGCCTACCGTATTACTTGCTGTATTCCAGCCATTGTAAGCGCCGATTTTATAGAGTAAATCGCGTTTATATAAAGCACCTAACAAGGTATTATCAGAGCCATTGTTATAGGCAATATCCGCAATGCTCACGTTTACACCTTGTTCCGTAGCTTGTTGAATACGATCTACAAAGGCAGTCGTAGCTTGAGAAATCATTGGGAAGTTACCAAAGGTTTCAGATTCAGATGTGCTCGTAGAAAGCGGTGTATTAACAGCGAGAAGAACAGTTGGTTTACCTGCAGTTGTCATCGTACCACCAACGGCTTCTACGTGTTCCGCAATCGTTTTATCAACGGTTTGGTCTTCGTAACCTGGCAATGTTTTGCCGGCACCACCAAGTGGATAGATAACGGAGAACGTAGGTTTTTCCGCACTTTCATCGGTACGAGAACGAGCCATCAACAATAAACCGAGTTGATCTGCCCCAGGGAAGCTGCCATATTGTGTGCGTGGAATGCCCTTGGAGTATTGATTTAAATAGCGTCCTTCTAATGCGGATTGAGACAATTGGGATGTATCATCATGGCCCAATGCAAAGTATGCAAAGACGCCATTACGCGCTTCATCGATTAGATCTTTGTTTACTTGCATATTTTTTTGACGGCGAGAGAACCAGTCTTGTAGATATTCTACAGGGACAGAGGCTTGCAAGCTCATCAATTTTTGCGTTTCAGCTTGTGTCAATGTGCCTGCATCCAATTTATCTTGTAGTGCAGCAATTTGGAATATGGTTGGACCATAATCTGCATAGTAGGATGGTTCTGTACCACCCCCACTAGCGCGTGGGGAACGCATTACGGTACCAAAACCATAAATGCGTATATTTTTATGGTTTGCCTTAAGCGCTTCGATGCGTTTTAAACGGTTTTCCAATGTGCTCAATGGCAAATTATGTTTACGAGAATCCACAAGGCCGCCATAGATTAAGGTATCTGTACTCAATACCATAACATCGGCACGGCCCGCATTTTGCTCTACCCAATTCCAGATTTGATCGGCTTGCCCTTTGTAGGTTTTACCGGAAATCAAATTTTGTGGTGGTGTTAACACCGTCATTCCCGCTGCCTTTGCAGTATCAACTGTATATTGTAGGCTTACTGGACGATCATCTTGCGGAACATATAACACAGTTTCCGCATCAACTTGAATGGATGTACCCGTAGCAATAGCCGTAACCATTAACGCTACTTTCAACCATTTTTTAGACATAGGTTAAACTCCTTTATCAAGCACGCTTGTGCGTACCATTTCACAACTGTTGTAAGGGATACAATCATAAAAAAATAACTAATATTACAATTATATCACTTAGTCATAATTTGGCAAATATATCGCATAAAACCGATTATTATCTGACACGAGGTAGGCTCCAGTGATATTTTATAGCTAGTAGACGAATAACAAGCACAATGGTGAAAGCCCCATATACGGCTTGGCCCGCCCAATCGCTAATTACCAGTAGATAATAGGCTATACCGCCAATAATACTAGGCAAAGCATATACGTCTTCTTTCAGTACAGAAGGCACGCGCTGCGCCAACATATCGCGCAGAATGCCACCACCTACAGCGGTAATCGTACCAAGCAATACGATGAATATAGGCAAGTCCGGATATAGTGTATATCCTGCGGAGGCACCCGTTACGGTAAAGGATGCTAAGCCAAGAGCATCGGCAAACAAATAACTAGCGCGGCTGCGAGGCCCCATTATGTTGCGATGATAGCGACTGTTATAAATAGCAAATACAATAAAGGTTACCACGAGGACGACCGTAACGTACACCACATTACGAAGTGAATTGGGCGGAAAGTAACCTAGCAGTACATCACGAATCACACCGCCCCCAATAGCGGTAGCAAGCGCGAGCACGGCCATGCCAAAAATATCCATTTTACGGGACACACCCACAAGTGCGCCTGATACGGCGAATGCGATGGTACCAATCATGTCAAACATATACCAAATAATATCCATACTAGCCTCACACAAGCAACTGACACAACGATTAAATCTATTCGCAAAAATACGATAAAATATGATAGACTCTATGTAAGATATTATACATTAAGAGGTGCAATAATGACAAAAGACCTAATGGATTCAACCGAACTTAATACAATGGACGAGCGCAGTCGTGACGAATACTTTATGAGCCTTGCCATCGAAGAAGGCAAAAAAGCGTATGCCCTTGGCGAAATTCCTATTGGCGCCATTTTGGTCCACGATAATCAAGTCATTTCACGTCATCATAACCGCCGTGAACTAGATCATGATGCAACAGCTCACGCCGAGGTTCTCGTCATCCGTGAAGCCTGTAATAGCCTAAGTCGTTGGCGGTTGACTGGATGCACCCTGTATGTTACGATAGAGCCGTGTCCTATGTGCGCAGGGGCCATTATTAACAGCCGTATTGATCGCGTTGTATATGGTGCTAGCGACTACAAAGGAGGCGCCGTAGAATCACTGTTTAATGTGCTATCCCATCCGGGACTAAACCATGAGCCACAATTGCAAGCAGGCATCCTCGCTGATGAATGTAGCCAATTGATGAAAGATTTCTTTAAAGAGCGTCGTAAAGCACGGAGGAGTACCCAAGAGGCTGAAGGGTCCGCACTCGAAATGCGGTAGGTCGGGCAACCGGCGCGGGGGTTCAAATCCCTCCTCCTCTGCCATATTTAAAATGATAATGATAGAGATATAATAGATAAACCTAGATACATCTAACACAGATTGTATCTAGGTTTTCTTGTCTTTCTAAATAAGTTTTATGTTTCAATCATTTCTCTACTATATAGTAGAGTTTGCCCCATTTTTTGCCCCATACTATTTTATAAGCTCATATATAGCCTCTTACACTGATATATGCTTAAAAACTATATTTTTTTTGTATTTCGTCAATTTGTTTTTGTTCTTCTTCAGTAATAATATTATCTGGATTTTTAGTTACAGGCAAATCAGCATATTGGCTATCATCTGCCAATAAGATTGGTATATTTTTATTTTTATTTTTATTCTTATTCCTTTTCTTCATATTTCCCCTCTTTCCTATCACTTAAGTTCATCATACAAAGTATTAAAATTTGTACTTCTTTTCTATTCTATCTTTTTCTTTTTGAATTTCTGGTGTCATTTTTATAACAGTAGAATTAGGATTCCTATTTACAGGCTCATCTTTATACTGACTATCATCAATAATCATCATTGGAATTTTCTCTTTCTTTTTCTTCATATTCTCCCCTGCCTATCTTATCCCTTAATTTGTTACAAGTATTCCCAGAATGACATTAGGTATATATAACTCTTAATACCAATATATTGTATCCCTTTTGGGGAATAAATTTAAGGAACCATATTCCTCTAGTTTATTTAAAGCATGTACTGTATGCCACTCATGACCTTGAAGCGGTTCTTTAACAGTAGCTACATTGCTTTTACGGTCTAATTCAACTATGCCATATGCTACATGAGCATTAGGATGAAATTCATATATAGCCATTTCTTCATTTAATTGTTTTAATACAAGAGATAACATTTTACTCTCCCTTAACACTCAATTTGTGACAAACACTCCAAAAGTGGCTTTCCTAATATTATTGATTTATCTAACATTTCATCGAAAGTTTTGTATTTCGGATAATTATCTGAATCTATATCATCAGGAACCGGAACTAGATAAATTTCATATTTTCTATTGGTAAAAACTACATAGAAAAAAGACGGTACTTGTGGTACCGTCTTTTTACTTTTGCATTAAGCAATCGAAATACTCATCGCCTTAACAGTATCTATCATGCAAGTATACCTAGTCATTATACTATTAGTAGCTAGATAGATACTTTAGCAAGTAACTAGCACAATAAAAAATAGTATCCACAATACCAAGTTTTATATTAAGCGATGCAAATTATTCATTTTTTTAGTCATTTATTATACTACAACTTACCAATTTGTTTGTAAAGACTTCATCTTCTCGATATGTGTCTTGCCATTTTATATTTCGTATATTCGGATACATATAGTATATAATATAAATATATTGTATATTACATCATCAATCAACGAGGTTTACTATGCAAAAGTATTATCCTTATCTCATCACGCTGAGTCACATGATTAATGACTCATGCCAAAGTGTACTACCTGCATTATTGCCGCTGTTTATCTATACGTATGGACTGTCCTTGGAGCAAGCAGGTTTTCTCATCTTAGCGAACACGGCATTATCGTCATTGCTACAACCATTGCTAGGGTATATTTCAGACAAGCTTAATCAGCCACGACTCATCGCAGCAGGTACGTTATTATCCGCATGTAGTACGGGGATGATGGGTTTTGTTTCGTCTTATGAAAGTCTCCTTGTATGTGCCACACTAGCTGGTGTAGGTTCTTCCATTTTCCATCCTGAAGGGGCCAAAATTATGAACCGCCTCGGAGGTGGCAAGAAGGGCAAAGCAATGGGGACCTTCGCCATCGGCGGTAGTTCAGGCTTCGCCTTTGGTCCTCTATTTGCGGGCGCCATCGCCTATACAGTAGGTGCACATGGTCTAGCAGCTTTCACCGTAGCCGGTATTATTATATCTACCGTTCTATTCTTGCTCATGCCACGTATCGTAGCTCATGCCCAAACTATCGACCAAGCTGTAGCCACCGAAAATCCAACAGTTGCGGCTCAGCCACTGAAAAATTATTGGAAATATTTTGGTATATTGTTCATCATTATTCTAAGCCAATCGGTTAATTTCCGCGTTATTAATGCATTTATCCCTGTATTCTGGACTCATGAACTTGGCACGAGCCCCGAACAAGGTAGTTTTGCATTAACCGTATTCTTTAGCATCGGCATCTTTATGACCTACATCGGTGGCTTATTGGGCGATAAATACGGTCCTATCAAAATCATTAGATTATCTCTGTTGATTTGGTTGCCATCCATGTTCCTATTAACACAAGTCCCTGAGTTTTCTGTAACGATTATGATGCCACTCGCCTATCTGATTTTGCTCATGATTGGTGCTGCAAAGGCCATCAGTTATAGCCCTGTTATTGTACTGGGCCAAACTTATCTAGCTAAGAGCATCGGATTTGCATCAGGCATCACCCTTGGCGTAAGCCAAACAATCGGCGGCATCATCGCACCAGTTGTAGGAAATTTAGCAGATACCTATTCCCTACCAGCAGCCATGATGACACTAGTTCCATTCCTTATTGTGGGACTGGGCGCTTCATTACTATTAAAGGATCCTAAAAAATTACAATAACATTAGAAAAACAGCGTTATGACCAAACCGATCATAACGCTGTTTTCTTGTTTCTATGACAAAATATACTCCATATATAGAGACAATTAATGCTTCAACATTTCATTCAAAATAACCACATCAGTTTCTTTCATGCCTTGTGCTACGGCACCGATACTTTTAATCGTATCATCAACGGAGTGAGCTACAAGGCCATCACCCTTTTGATAACTCTTGTTAAGGCGAGCTTGTTTATAGCCCATGAAAGCTCCATCTAAGGAGATGGCAATTTTACCGGCACAAGATGGTTTCGCCCCATCACATACGATACCGGATAGACTAACAAGGCCATTTACAAGTGTATCTTCGATGATATCTTTGTTATCGCCTTTCAAGAAGGCAATACCCGCTACACTTACAATGCCAGCCGATACGACACCACAGTATGCCGATAATTTACCGATACCAGATTTAACGTAAAGCGTTAACAAATTGGCAAACACAAGAGCTCGGTACAGTTCCTCATCGGTTTTGCCAAGCTCCTCCGCGGTTGTAATGATAGGCATAGATACAGTCAATCCTTGGTTGCCAGAGCCGGAGCAAATAACTACAGGCAACGGGCACCCACTCATGCGTGCATCAGATCCTGCTGCGGCACGAGCCTTACACTTTGTTTCTAGAGATGGGGTTTCATCATCAAGCAATAACAATCGACCAATATTGGCACCATAATCATTGGATAACCCTTCATTTGAAATGGCCGTATTATATTCTACCTGCTGCTTAATGCTAGGTAAGATACCGGAAATGTCGCCAGCTTTTGCAAATTCGTAGATACTATCGAATGTCATCGGGCAAGTACTACTTTCAACCTCTTTAATTTCGTTAATGGTTTCAGAAATCACATTTCCATCTACGGACACATAGGTAATATTGGTATGTGCATTTTCAATGCGTACCACTGCCGTATGTTCATCTGTGGTTGCCGTAATTTCAATGTAGAGATTATCAACACCTTCCGCTAGTTCTACAGTGCAAAAGTTAGCCTCTAATAAGGTGCCTAACCATTTACGATCTTCATCGGTAGCCGCTTCTAACACCTCTAGTTCTCGTTCTGGATGGCCTACGATAGCGCCGAGCACGGTAGCCGCAGCTAAGCCTTTGCGGCCTCCAGAGTTCGGAATGACCACGGATTTTACGTTTTTAATGATATTGGCACTGCATCGCGCATGAATGTGGTTGGGAAACTCATCCAATACGGATGCGGCCTTGGCTGCTGCATAGGCAAGAGCGATTGGCTCTGTACAGCCAAAGGCAGGTCGCATTTCTTTTTGTAATAATGAAATATAATCCATATTATACTTCCGCGATGATTTCCACTTCTACTGCAACGCCCAATGGAAGATCTTTTACAGCCACGCAAGAACGAGCTGGTTTAGATGTAAAATATTTTGCATATACTTCGTTGAAAGGTTTGAAGTCATTGATATCAGCTAAGAAGCATGTTGTTTTGATAACCTTGGAGAAATCAGAACCTGCTTCGGCTAATACAGCTTCAATATTTTTGCATACTTGTTCAGTTTGTGCTTCGATACCGCCTTCAACTACGGAACCCGTAGCCGGGTTAATCGCTACCTGACCAGAAGCGAACAAGAAACCGCCAGCTACTTTAGCTTGGGAATAGGGACCTACTGCTGCAGGCGCTTTATCTGTGTGAATTGTTTTCATAATAGGACTCCTTTTTACAATACATACATCATATAGAAATTATTATACATTAATATCGATGTTTTTCAATATATTTTATTTAATCGATTTGAAAGCATCTGCAAAGATTGGCATAAAGTATTGACGTTGTACATCACTAGTCAATGCCAAGAACAATGTAGGTTTTTGTGGATTCATTACGAGTGCCGCTTTTGCATAATATGGGAATTTGATACCTTCCGCATCAACTAATACACGAGAACCTACCGTATATGTTTGATACTTTGTATTATTCATTTTCTCCATTTGTTCTGTGTTTTCTACAGTAATTGTAGTAGGTTTTTGGCTTTCACCAACTACACCAAAGGCAGTGCTGTAACCTGTACCAGCACTTACATAGATAGAACCGGGTACGTTCTTATCTGGCAATGTAAATGTTTTAGATTCTTTTGGCAACAGATTATTAACCGTAGTCAACATGAGTTGTTCTGTAATCGGATCCAACTCACCATTATTGAGTATGGCTAATACAGGAAGGACAGACGCATTAGCCTTAGGGTTATCAAACAATGCATTGGCTGCCGTTTTCAAATCTACGGCTACTAACAAAGCGTCCTTTTGGCCAGTTTTATCTTCCCCTTGTAATTGATATACATCATAGGAAACGCCCATATAGTTAAGCGCAGATAATGCATCCTCATTACTTTGGCGAGTCCGTTTATTCGTAGTTGGTTTTGCATTATCCTTGATAAGCAAATCCTTTATAATATCCACAGAATCTGTAGTAGATGCGGTTGCCACCGTAACTGTATTCGGAACAGACATGGATCCTGCTATGGTTTTTACATCTTTTGCACCAGCAAAACTAGTCACAGCACCAACTAAACAAGCTGCTAGCACAAGAGTTTTTAATGGTTTCATTATTTATTGCCTCCCTTTAGGGTTTTCAATCCATACATGGATTCTAATTGTCCTGACCAGTAGTCTCGGCTCGTATCTTCGGTAGCCAAGATTTGTACTGTAAGCCCATCGTTTTGTGGCATTGCATACATAGTTAAGCTACCAGGCAATACAAAGCCATCATATTTTAAGCTGCCGCGCACACTCATACCGGCCATAGCACCAAACTTAGATGTATATGGTTTAAATGATATTTCTGTAGCGCCCATTGTAAAGTTAGGGATGACTCTCTTAAACAGATCTACGCCCTCTTGCACACTTTGTCTATTCTTTTGCGACAGCGATGCATCTTGCATAGCACTTTGTTGTATCGTTTTAATCATATCGCGATGCATAGTAGCATTTAAATTTGCCATTTGTGGCTCTAACATCTTACGATCAAGTGTAACTGTGGCCATTTTTGAAATAAACTTCTCTGCATTAGATTTTGTGTAAGGCTCGCTAACTGATTGTGCTTTCACTTGTTTATCAGCCATTGCTGCGTTAACAATTTGAGTAGCTGTACGATCGAGATAATTAATCGCCTCTTTATTTACATTGTATGTAAGCAACCAACCTGTATGATGACCTAGTGTACTATCCCCCGATAATTGGTACAAACTATATCCATCTAGAGCAGTACCTTTAAACTCTTCTTTTACCATGGGATAGGATGTTTTTATGCGGTCGTTCATAGATTGTGCAGCTCGCTCATTAGCCTTTTGAAGGGTCTTATTTTGTTCCATCGTTCTGAAAGTAGGATTTGTAGGAATCGCATCTACAGCTACCGCGTGTACACCATTATTAGTGGTAGCATACTGACCATAACCTAAATCAATTGTATCGGCACAAGCTACAGCCGCCATACCTACCGTTAAGCAGGTAGCGCAAGCTAGTGTCATTACCTTCTTACTCCACGTTTTCATAGTCTCACCTCATGAATATATGAATTGAATTATATACGTAAGTTAAATTAAGAATTTTAAATATACATATAATATTATACTATATAATTGTACTAACATGATAGGTACACCAAATTTACATTTCTCCTAATGTACTATACAATACTTAAAGATAAGAAAACGTATTTCTAACAGAAAGGAGTTGGCATTTCGCCACACTAGTATGATACAAGAATTAATTCCTCTCACTAGACCTCGCACATTGGCTGCTGCATTAGGGCCAACCATCTTAGGTGCTGCATTTAGTTATTATACCTTCGGTGCACTTCATGGCACAGGACTCGCCATATTCCATACAATTCTTATATTTTTAGCCGTCGTATCGGCTCAAATCATCGCTAATTTATGGAATGAATTAAAAGATTTTAAATCTGGTCTTGATGCGGGGCAAAAAATAGGTAATGCTGGATCCCTTACCCGTGGTGCAGTGACGCCGAAGCTCATCTCCACTATGATTAAGGTTCTTATGATTGTACCTATCATCATCGGCCTATACCTATCAGCCACCATTACATGGTGGTACATTCCGGCTGGCATCATCTGTATTTTAATTAGTTTTTTGTATTCAGGTGGCCCAAAGCCAATTTCTCGCACACCATTTGGGGAAATCTCATCCGGTATCGCCATGGGTTTTGCTATTGTCCTCATTACAGGCTTTGCGTGGACGCGTGAACTTTCACTAGCATTCCTAATCCCTGCACTACCAGCTACTCTATTAGTTGGGTCCATCATGCTCACCAACAACATTCGAGATATTCGAAACGATGAAAAACACGGTCGTCGCACATTACCAATTGTATTAGGCCGCGACCGTGCCATCAGCTTAATGAGCATCACCTATATCTTTAACTTCTTCTGGATTGGTGCCTGGATCTATTTGAAAGTCCTCCCAATCCCAGCATTACTCGCATTACTCGCCATCATCCCAGCATTTAAAACCATCAAAACATTCTATACCCATGTGGACGAAATCAAATTAGATAAAGCCATGGGTACTACCGCTGGTGCTGCTATGTTATATCAATTACTATTAGGTATAGGGCTCATTATTAGCCGTTAACCAAACTAAAAGACAATAAGCAAAGGAGCTACCACTCAAAACCTCCACCGGCCGGGTCTGACTCCGGCCTACGGCCTTCGCAGGGCCAAAGTCGGTTTTGAGTAGCAGCTCCTTTTTCTATATAACTTTTAGTTATGGATAACCTCTAATAATACATAGTTGCGGAATAGGAAATAATTTAGTACTATAAGTTTATTAAATTACATTTAATTTTCTCGAAAAGGAGAGTGTTTGTATGAACAAATTTTTAGCATTAGCGGCTACAGTCGTTCTTGGCGGTGCGCTATTAATCGCAGGTTGCGGCAGCGATAATAATAAAGCGGCTAGCAGCGGTGACAAACAAGTATTAAAAATTGGTGCTACTGCAGTACCACATGCGGAAATCTTAGAACAAGTAAAACCGATTTTAGCAAAAGATAATATCGATTTACAAATCACAGAATTCACTGATTACAATACACCTAATCTAGCATTGGGTGATAAAGAAATCGACGCTAACTTCTTCCAACATGTGCCATACATGGAGGAATTCGCAAAAGCTCATAACCTTCCTCTAGTATCTGTGGGTGGCGTTCATCTTGAACCAATGGGCTTATATTCCCGTCAAATCAAAGATTTAAAAGACCTTCCTAAAGGTGCAAAAATCGCTATTCCTAATGACCCTACAAATGGTGGTCGTGCATTAATGTTATTACAAAAAGCTGGTCTTATCACATTGAAAGACTCTAACAATATCTTATCCACTGTACAAGATATCGCTTCTAATCCTAATGGTTACCAATTCGTAGAATTAGAAGCAGCTCAAGTGCCTCGTTCCATCGACGATGTTGCACTAGCAGCTATCAACACAAACTATGCATTAAGTGCAGGTCTTAACCCTGGTAAAGATGCATTGTTCATCGAATCTAATGATTCCCCTTACGTAAATGTCGTAACTGTTCTTAAAGGCAATGAAAACGACCCTCGTATCAAGAAATTGATGGAAGCTCTTCATAGCCCTGAAATCAAAAAATTCATTCAAGATAAATACCAAGGTGCAATTGTTCCTGCATTCTAATGGTCATTATCTTATGCTAAAAGGCTGGAGCCACGCGCTCCAGCCTTTTTCTTATAATCTTACGCAATTATTGTTATGACTATATTTTTTTGTAGTTATCCCATTTGTGAAAACGATAGCCTACGCCCCAAACGGTATCAATATATTCCTCATCTCGGAATTGTTTATCAATTTTTGCCCGTAATCTATTGATATGAACCATAACGGTAGATGTCTCACCTAAAGAATCAATCCCCCAAATACTTTCAAAAACCTCTTCTTTGGTAAACACACGATTAGGCGTAGATGCAAGAAGTACTAAAATATCGTATTCTCGCGGTGTTAGATTCACCTCGGCGCCACCTAAAAAAACTTGATGTGAATCTAACATAATTTCTAAACTGCCTGCAGAAATCTTTGGATCAATGGCCACCACCATGGGGCTCAAGCTATTACGTATTCTGTTATAACGCTGAATATGCGACTTTACCCGAGCTACTAATTCAGCAGGACTAAAGGGTTTAATCATATAATCATCGGCACCTAGACCTAAGCCTCGTATCTTATCAATATCTTCTCGCTTAGCACTAACCATGATAATAGGAATTTCTTTTTCTTTTCGAATATCTCGGCAAACAGAAAATCCATCCTTTTTAGGAATCATAATATCAAGTAGTATGAGGTCGTACTCATTATTAAGCGCCCTATTCAAGCCATCTATACCATTTGTTTCAATATCGACTTCAAAGCCTTCAATTTCCAAATAATCTCGTTCAAGTTCATAGATGCCCATATCATCTTCAATAATCAAAACTTTACCCATACATTACTCCTTTATGCGAGGGAATTCCATCACAATAGATAATCCAGTACCGCTTTCATTATGTTCAGCGTAAATAACACCATTCATATCTTCAACAATTTGTTTTACAATAGCTAAACCTATGCCATTGCCATTAGCCACTTCTGTACGCGCCTCATCAGTACGGAAAAAGATATCAAACAAACGATGTAATTCCTCTGTAGATACACCTCGTCCATCATCAGAAAATCTCACTCTATAACCCTCAGTCGTTCTGGTCGTTGCTATGTCGATGGCCACAGAGTCACTATTCCTATATTTCAAGCTATTAGATACAAGATTATCTAAAACACGGTAAAATTGCTCTCGATCAATGGCAATCATGCCATCACCGGCATCATATGTTTCATATAAATGGATATGTTCATGTTCATCAAGATGACGACTGGCAACATATTCTCGTAGTAAATCATCTAATACATAGATATGCCGATCATAGTGAATTTGTTTTAATTCCAACTTAGAAAAATCAGATAACATAGTAACTAAATGTTCAATCCGGCCCGCCATATCATAAATCCGCTGTACATATTTCGCTCGTTTTTCTTCTGTGTTGGCAACTCCTTCAAGTATACCACTAGCATACCCTTTTACAGAGGTAAGCGGTGTGGAAATATCATGACAAATACCAGCAATCATTTCCCGTCTCCGCTCTTCGTAAACGGCCTGTTCTTCACGTGCCTTCAATAAGGCAGCTTGCATATTATTGAAAGCCTCACATGTATCACCTAGTTCGTCATGTGTTCTGACAGTAATAATCTTAGGCTCTGTACCATCTTTAAGAGTATCCGCTGCAGCTTTCAAAGCTTTCACAGGTCGCAAAACATATTGTGCTAAACGATTAGAAATATATATGCCTATACCAATAACAATAGCCAACATCACTATAATACCAATGCCAAATGCACCTTCAACGAGTTTCTTGTCCATCGACTCTGGTCCCATACTCTTGGCCATAAATGGGATTTGGCCATATCCATAGATGGTGAGTCCCGTTCCATACGAATTTACATAAGTAAGTTGATTTCCTTGCCAATTTAAATAATGAACAGAACCGGATGCGTCCATTGTAGTATCAAAGTTCTTCAACAGACCGTCTACATCTAAACCTGATGTAGAATAAGCGACTTGATTATCCTTAAGAATAACTATATTTAGACCTTGTGCTTCTAATACCGCACTACTATCTAAAATATCACTTATAGATGTGGATTCCTTTGAAAGTTCTTTATTGATTTGCTCGAGTCCTAGTTGGAATACTTGTGCCTGAATCGTGCTAGGTGCGAGCATCATCCATTGGCGATGAGCAACTGGATTTGTATAGCGAATAACGCCCCATAGCATAGATAATGAAGTTATTAATACTACAAAGGGTACGATAATAATTAATAAGTTACTAATTATCATCTTTTTTTGTACACCTAAATGATTAAACCAATTAAATACCATAACAACCTCCTTTTCATTTATTATACAAAGTCATATTCTGGCTGTCATGATAGAAAACTAATCTTTTTCAATACGTAATTCTGTCGTTATAATTTCGTAATATTTATCCTTTATGATGTATTTATACAATTAAATCATCAATAACAAAGGAGATATACATGAATTACGAATTATTTCAACTCATTAATAACCTTGCAGGCACCTACACTTGGTTAGATATATCTATGATATTGACCGTGAAATATCTGGCAGGTTGCTTCGCTGCATTACTTCTTCTATTATTGGGACTTGGAATTTATTACAAGGACAAAACACTTTTAAAAACAAGCATACATACCATAGTGTTTCTAGGTATCATATTAATTACTCATAGTATTATTGGATTTATAATTCAAGAACCTAGACCTTTTGTCACACATACAGTACATCTTCTAATTCCTCACGCTGCTGACTCTAGTTTTCCTAGCACGCATGCAATGGCTATGACAGCTATTGCATTACCAATTTTTGCCACTTATAAAAGATTAGGAACAATACTGTTAACAGGCACTATCGTAACAGGGTGTGCCAAGGTATTTGTAGGGCACCATTACCCACTTGATATCATCATGGGGATACTCATTACCTACTTATTATTTAAAGTTTCTCAAAACTATATTTCTTCGATTATTGATAAACTGTTACATCACCCTAAATATAATATTTTCCGTGTACTTGCAAACATAAAACAATGTGTGCGTCTCATAAAAAAATCACAAGCACCATTGCGTGATCAATTTAATATAAAGGGTTAAATCGATGAAATATATATTAAAAAATAAGGACTATCATATTTTTATAGTCCTTATTTTATCCTCTATCGTCTATTTTATTGGCAATACTTGGCTCAGTATTACGGATCCTGTAGAAAGCAATTATGCACTAACCGCCAAGGAGATGATTATCAACCAAAACTATTTATCTCCACAGATTTTTGGACATTATTGGTATGATAAACCAATATTTTATTACTGGGAACTAATTTTAGGATTTAAACTATTTGGCATATCAAACTTTGGGGCACGATTTTTCTCTAGTCTATTAGCACTGTGCAATATTTTCCTCATATACCGTTTTGTGAAATCACAAACAAGCCATATCATCGCTATTCTTAGTGCTATTATCGTATCCATATCTGCAGAGTATTGGATTATAGCTAAGGCTGTTATAACAGATATGACCTTGGGTTTATGTTTTAACGCTACATTAATGGGATTTTATATGGGCTATACGCGCCATAAAGAACATGCACCTCATTATAAAATCTATTATCTATCTGCTTATATCGCATCAGCTATTGCAGTCTTAACCAAAGGGCCTATTGGCTTTTTATTACCAGGGCTCATCATACTCGTATACCTAATAATCCGCAAGGATCTTCGCGAATTATTAAGCCTCCAACTCATACCAGGTCTATTCATCCTTCTCACCCTTGGGGGTAGTTGGTATTACTATATGTACGCAACTCATGGAAATGACTTTGTTAATGTTTTTTTAGGCGTCCATAATTGGTTACGCGCCACCGTATCAGAACACCCTCGCTATAATGTTTGGTACTATTACATCCCTATTACGATTATAACCTTATTCCCTTGGTCCATTATATTGCCCAAGTTAATCTATACAAATAGAAAAAATTGGTTTCACAACGTTCCCTTCCATACCTTTTTAGCAGTATGGGCGAGTGTAGTTATACTCTTTTTCTCCTGTATGGCCACCAAATATTCCACCTATACATTTCCAGCGCTAACACCACTCGCTATATTAATGGCTACCATGTGCTATAAGCGAATTTCATTCATATGTAAAACTGCACTGGTGATGAGCATTACCTATATAGTATTGACGTTTACGATTGCTATACCACAAATGGATATAGCATCTAGTCCCAATATTAGTCACTATATTAGTCAATCTATAAACCATGATGCCCTCATTGTACAAGGCAGTGGCAGATATCGCGTTTCACCAACCTACTATAGCGATCATAAAGTTTATAAGTTGATTGGCGCTGATGAAGTAGCCCCTGACCCAAACACAATTTCATGGAATGCCAAAGAGGTTATGCCATTTATATCCGTTAACAATCTACCTAAAGATAAAGACATCTATCTACTCATCTATGGTGATGATAGTTTTCCATCCACACTCAATCAAAATCATTGGAGAAAAATATATTCCACTGTAGAAGGATCTATTTACCAATTAGCTCGCTCTCCGAAAAACTAAACGGCAATAGTTCCTCTATAGTTACTATTTTTACATTCCCCATTAGGTTTCCCATTATAATAATAGGAATCTTAAATTCAGCTACCACCTGACGACATGCTCCACATGGTGCACAAGGCCCTTCCGTATCAGCAACTACGGCAAGGGCCTTAAATGTTACATGACCTTCGGATACGGCTTTGAAAATGGCCGTTCGTTCAGCACAGTTTGTGAGACCATAGGAAGCATTTTCTATATTGCATCCTTCGAAAAGGGTACCATCTTCGCATAACAAGGCAGCGCCAACAGCGAAATGTGAGTATGGAGAATAAGCGTTTTCACGAGCTTTTATGGCGCAATCCATAAGTTTTTGAGTTTCTAATTCTGTCATATACGGCTCCTTATTCCACAATATCAAGAATGGTATCCACTACATTTGGCATTTCTTCGCCAATCGTAATCGCCTCTATATAGGTCTTAGCCGCATTAGTAAGTAAGTTTCCATCAGAGGCATACAAGGTCGCAATACTTTCACCTTCCGTAATAACATCACCAGTTTTTTTATGCATGATAATACCTGCACTATAATCGATAGGGCCATCTTTTATGGTGCGTCCAGCACCGAGCATAACAGATGCTATACCACATTGTTCGGTATTCATATGGGTAATGTAACCAGCCTTAGGCGCTATTACATCATATGTACATTGGCCGATAGCTAGTAGGCTTTCATCATCAATCACAGAGCTATTACCACCTTGAGCGTCAATCATGAGGCGTAGACGTTCGAGTGCAGCGCCAGAATCGAGAGCCTCACGCACACGAGTTAGGGCGGTTTCATAGTCGCAGATGTGGCTTAGAACGAGCATGTGAGCAGCCATGATAATACATTCATGGGTCAAGTCCTCAGGGCCATGACCTTTTAATGTATCAATGACCTCACGAATTTCTAAGGCATTGCCTATGGCATGACCAAGGGGCCGATCCATATCCGTCAAAACAGCCTTAACGGAACGACCGTTTTCACGTCCAATATCTACCATAGCCTTAGCCAAGGCACGGGCCTCTTCAATGGTTTTCATAAAGGCCCCACTGCCGACCTTTACATCTAGTAGAATGGCTTGCGCACCAGATGCCAATTTCTTGCTCATTACGGAGGAAGCAATAAGAGGAATACTGTCCACTGTTCCCGTTACATCGCGCAAAGCGTAAAGTTTTTTATCGGCTGGTGCCAAGCCTTCTGATTGACCTATAACGGCAAGGCCTATTCTATTCACTTGGGCGATAAAATCTTCTTGGCTTAAGGATACTTTCAAATGAGGAATCGATTCCATTTTATCGATAGTCCCCCCTGTATGCCCCAGGCCTCTACCAGACATTTTTGCGACCTTACCACCACAGGCGGCCACTAAAGGAGCAATGATAAGTGTCGTCTTATCCCCTACACCACCTGTACTATGTTTATCTACGGTGATACCATCAATTGACGATAAATCCACCATTTGTCCAGACTGAGCCATCGAGAGTGTCAACGTACCGAGTTCACGAGCATTCATGCCATTAAATACGATGGTCATCAATAGAGCACTTACTTGATAATCAGGAATAGTACCATTTACATAGCCCTCTATGACAAAGCGAATTTCCTCATTTGTTAGTGCTAAATTGGCTCTTTTTTTCAAAATAATATCATACATGCGCATAGTTACACCGCCATTCTAAGAAACCACCTAAGCACTGCCTAGGTGGTTTTTCTTTATACTTCTTCGTCCAAATGATCTTTTAGGAGCTCTACGGCCGCACTCGCCCCGATACGGCTACATCCTTCTGCAATATAAGCCTTCATATCAGAAATGGAACGAATGCCTCCGGCGGCCTTAATCTGTACATTAGGACCAATGTGCTTCTTAAATAGTTGCACATCTTCTAATGTAGCGCCACCACTACCAAATCCAGTTGAAGTCTTGATAAAATCTGCGCCGCCTTCCGTTACACAATGGCATAGTTCTATCTTTTCTTCATTCGTTAAGAAACAGGCCTCGATGATAACCTTTAAAATGTTATCACCGCATACAGATTTAAGAGCCTTGATTTCCTCTGTTATAGCATGAAAGTCCCCTTGTTTTGCATCACCTAGATTGATGACCATATCCACTTCTGATGCACCTTCTGCAATAGCTTGTTTCGCTTCCGCCACCTTGGCTTCTGTCGTTTGATAGCCTAGAGGAAACCCAATAACGGTACAAACATTCAAATTGGGATATGCATTATGAGCGGATGCCACAAAATCAGGTGGAATACAAACTGATGCCGTATGATAGGCCAATGCATCTTCACAAATCACCTTAATTTCATCCCATGTAGCAATGGGTCTTAACAATGTATGATCCACATAGGTTAATAGTTCTTTACCTAACATGACTACCTCCAAAATAATCTATTATTCTATCAGGATTAGTTACCATCGTAACCGAGCACGTCTTTAGAAAAAGGACATCTGCTCTGGTTCTGGTTCCTTATGTAATTCTGCTTGTGCAGCTTTATTTTTTTCATCGATGAATGGTTCAAGAGGTACGCCTATTTTTGAAAGTAGTTCGGGTAGTGAGTTCGCCCCTTTCAAGCGAGCTGCCTCGATAGCAACCTTGGCACATGTTTCAGCATCATCCAATGCATAATGATGCTTAAATTCTACGCCTAAGTACGCCGCCATTGTGTTCAATTTGTGATTCACCAAATCGGGCCATACGGCACGAGAAATTTTTACAGTACACGCATAGTCAAGTTCTGGCCAAGGAATTTTATAGTAATCAAGAGTGGCACGCAATACATTCATATCGAATTTTGCATTATGGGCAATCATGATTTTTCCCTTCAAATGATTTTCATAGATAGCAGGCCATAGTTGATCAAATGTCTTTTCATGCAACACTTCTTTAGGTTCAATTCCATGAATTTCAATACATTCTGGGTCAAAGGACATAAATGGTGGTTTAATAAGACTATACGCTTTTTTGGTAATCTGCCCATTTTCAACGGTAATGACCGCTAAGGAACAGGCGCTATTTTTATATTTATTAGCTGTTTCAAAATCCAATGCTACAAAATCTAACATGGTAATCCTTTCTTAGCTATTAACAACATATTATATACATCAGTCCGATATACATATATCAACTCGTATTAGGAATCATCTTCACTTCTGTATTTATTATATCATGAACGCGAAGAAAATCGATGTATAAAAGCAGTTCTTAAGCCGACTTTCACAACGGATTTTCATTGACAGGACGCCCTATTCTATGTGAAAATTATTTAGATATATAAGTACTATGGAGGTTATAACATGGCAGATGACAGATTAATCGTCGCCCTCGACGTATCCACAATGGATGCGATGAAATCTATCGTGTCCTCACTAGGGGACTCCGTTAGTTTCTATAAGGTGGGCATGGAATTATTCTACGCCGAAGGGGACCAAACGGTTCGCTACTTGCAAGAGCACGGCAAACATGTATTTCTCGATTTGAAATTACATGATATTCCTAATACGGTAGCCCATGGCGTATCTTCCCTTACTCGTTTAGGCGCCAATCTAATCACTATTCATGGTCAAGGTGGCCCTATTATGATGAAAGCTGCCGCTAAGGCTGCTCGTGAAAGCGCTGAAAAACTAGGCATCGAACGTCCAAAACTATTAGCTATTACCGTATTAACAAGCTTTGATGATGAATCTTGGACATCTATTGGTGGTCAATTACCAATTGCGGACCAAGTCATTCGCCTTGCAAAACTAGCAAAAGAATCCGGAATGGACGGTGTTGTATGTTCCGCCTTAGAAGCTAAGATGATTCGTGAAGCCTGTGGACCAGATTTCCTTATCGTTACCCCAGGTATTCGCCCATCCTTTGCAGCCACAAACGACCAAAAACGCATTGCTACACCATCTAGTGCCTTACAGGATGGTGCATCTCGCCTTGTTATTGGCCGACCTATTACACAAGCTGAACATCCACAAGAGGCGGTACGTTTAATTATTGAAGAAATGGAGAGTGTATCCAAATGATGTCAGAACAAGAAGTAAAACAATTACTTATCGATACTCAAGCAATTTTAGAAGGTCATTTCTTATTGACTTCCGGTCTACATAGCCCTATGTACGTTGAAAAATTCAACGTATTACAACATCCAAAATACACTGAAACATTGTGTAAAGAATTGGCTGAACGTTTCCGTGATCAAAATGTAGAGCTCGTTATTGGACCTATGACTGGTGGTATCTTATTAGCCCACGAAGTTGGTAAAGAACTAGGCACACGCGCCATCTTTACAGAACGTGAAAAAGGCGTCATGACATTGCGTCGTGGATTCAAAATCGAACCAGGTACGCGTGTACTTATCGTTGAAGATATCGTAACAACTGGTGGTTCCGTACAAGAAGTAGTTAACGTAGTTAACCAATCTGGCGGCGAAATTGTAGGTGTAGGCCTTCTCGTTAATCGCTCCGGTGGCAAAGCTGAATTCGGTGTACCAAAAGAAAAAGTACAAGCATTACTTAACCTTGAAGTACCAACATACAAACCAGAAGAATGCCCTCTCTGTAAAGAAGGCGTAGCTATGACAGAACGCGGTTCTAAACATATCAAATAAAATTATAAACAAATACAAAAAGAGCTCCTTCACTGAGGAGCTCTTTTTGCTTGTGTGTAGTTATTGTGTGTAAGAGAGAGATTCTGATACGAATGTATCACATAGAGTGTGTAGCTCTATGGTGGCCATGAATGCACTTTCATGACCACGTTCTCTAAAAGTGTTGTGAGAGAAAAGAATCAATAGAATACTATAGATTTTGAGTAGTCTGTGGTGCACCTTGTTCCACAGGTGGTTGAGGCGCATTACCATTTGGTTGACCCCCTTGAGGCATTTGGCCAGGTTGACCTTGAGGCATCATTTGGTTTTGACAATTTTGGTACATATGTTGACCATTATTTGGTCCCATACCATCTTGAGGCATCATTTGATTATTTCCATCCATCATATGTTGGTCCATATGCATATTAGAACCATCATGTCTATGTGGTTTTCTAAACTGTTGTTCATTGGTTTTCATCCATTCACCAAAATTTGGTAAATCATTTACAGCAAAGGATGTACCTACCCCTACAGCACTGATTACAGTTAGAATGGCAGCAATTATAATTCGTCTCATAGGTCCTCCTTAATCTACATTGCTGAAATAACGTTCGCGTACACCACGAAGTTCAGCACCGATAAATATACATGTAAGGCCACCAAAAAGGCCTACACCTGCGAGTGCAACTAAAGTTATCATAGATAACGCAGGAAATGCGGTTACATTTTCAAATGGTTGCCATGAGCTACCTAATAAATATAAAATAGCTGGCGTAATTACCAATATAAGTACGCCTACAATATAGGCTAACGCACTGCCAATAGCAACTAATGTCTTCGATGCCTTTTTTGCCATTCCCGGCAGTTGTGGTAATAAGCGTTCTTTATACTCATCAAATCTAGCATAGATTTCTTGCATATTTACAGATTTACTTGTATTACCATCCTCATTTAACGTATCTGTAATAATTCCAGCATCTACATAGGATGCATAAATTTCCTCTGGAGTCCCCAAGGATTTAATAATTTCATCATCTGTAAGGCCTTTTTCATGGCCTACAGCAAAGTGTTCCTCATAAACCTCTATAATACTCTCTACATCGGCAACGTGCGCCTTTTTAAAAATATTGCGCAATGCCTCTAAAAAGCTATTTTTGTCCATTATAGTCGACTCCTTTCAACAGGATATTGATGACACCAGAAAATTCATCCCATTCTTGGCGCATCTGATTGTATGCTGCACGGCCGTTTGCCGTGATGTGATAATATTTTCGAGATGGCCCTGTGGACGACTCTTTCAAATACGTTTCAACATACTTTTCTTTTTTCAATCTATTAAATAATGGATATATCGTTCCTTCAGAAATTTCTATGTATTCCGAAATAGTGCTTACAATTTCATATCCATAGCGATCCTGCTGTGTTAATAATGCTAGCACCAACATATCCATAACACCTTTTTTTAATTGAACTTGCATAGTTCCTCCCTTTAGGCTGTGCCTACTTGCCAATGTGAAAGCTCTCTTACGGTCACTATCATGTACTGACAAATACATAATAACACAAGGTACCTCGAATTGCAAGGTACCTTGTAAAAAACTTTTTATAAAATAAAAAATCCTTTCAACGTGCTGGAAAATGCAGATAATATCTAGAGTTCCACCAGTCGAAAGGATTTTATATATAATTTTTCTATTTCTAAAACTATTAGTTAGACGAGGATTGCCCTAATGTAACTTGAGTACTTTTCATTTTACCATTATGAGTATAGGATACTAAAATAGTGTCGCCAGGGCTCTTGGCGTCAATTTGCTCTTTCAATTCGATTAATGTACTTACATTCTTACCATCGATTTGAGCAATCGTATCACCTTCTACAATACCAGCTCGAGCCACAGGACCGGTAGAATCCAATTGTACAATAAGAAGGCCTTCTCCTTCATAGCTTACATTATTACGAGCCGCTGTTTGCCGATCTACAGCCCATACGCCTAAATATGGACGAATGACCTTACCGTTTTTAATGATAGAGTCAATAATAGGTTTTGCAGAATTAATAGGAATGGCAAAGCCCATTCCTTCTACACCCTCTTTAGAAATTTTAGAGCTATTAATGCCAATTAACTCACCATCAGCATTTAGCAATGCACCACCAGAGTTTCCTGGGTTAATGGCAGCATCAGTTTGAATCAATGGGAAACGTTGTCCTTGATCATCAATGGTACGAGCTAAAGCACTAATTACACCAGATGTAACAGAACCTTTAAATTCAAGACCTAATGGGTTGCCAATGGCAATTGCTGGTTCACCTACCTGTAAAGAATCGGAGTCACCTATAGCAACAGGTTGAATATTTTTAGGTGGATCTATCTTTACGACAGCTAAATCAGATTGTTCATCAGTACCCATAACAGTACCTTTGACGGTAGTACCATCAGACAGCGAAACTGTAACCTCACCATTGCTAGCACCGGATACAACGTGGTTATTCGTTACAATATGACCTTCATTATCTATTAAAACACCTGAACCAACGCCTTCACCTGCGTAAATGGTACGATTAAAAATATCCTTTTGGAATACTTGTGTTGTAATACCCACTATGGCGGGGCCTGATTTTTTAGCCGCTTGTACAACATAGGTATTACGAGCTTCAGTCAACGGTTTTGTTTGTTTAGTTTGATTTGTTACAACACTCTGTTCCGTACCTGCTGGTGTACCAAAGAAATAATAACCTCCTCCTACACCTACGCATAGTGCAATAGCACATGCTATAATCTGTTTCTTATATTGTTTTATATTCATATTTTATCTCCTATTTTTAATTGCATACAATCAATGCACAATTATTATAGGGCTAATTCTTTAGATTTGCAATATAACAATTATTACCATTCCTAAATTATATGTAAAAAGATAAGAAAACAAAAGAGGTATTCATTAGCATTAACTAATGAATACCTCTTTTGCATATAGTTTGAGAGTGTAAGGACTGTGAGAGAGAGTTATATATGAAGACGGAAAAGTTGAGAGAGAACTTATTAAGAGAGAGAAGTTAAGTGTATCTTTTCCGTATATCTTCATAATAATCCTTACAGTTATAGTATACACAAAATCTCTAAAAAATAAAGCATAGTATATAAAAAATATATAAAACTTCGATTATTTCTCTATAAGATAGTCCCTAAAAACATATATAACATCAATAGCTCACCAATCCATGAACTAAAAGTGAATTTAGCTATGCTTTTTATACAAACTTGTAACCTACGCCCCAAACTGTAATGATATGTTTACTATCAGATGGATTTTCTTCGATTTCTTCACGTAAACGATTGATGTGAACAGCTACAGTTGCATAGTCGCCATACGAATCTAACCCCCATACACGGGAATATAATTCTTCTTTGGAAAATACGATATCGCGGTTACGCATAAGAAATTCTAATAATTGGAATTCTTTTTTCTTAAGATGAACTTCTTTGTCATTTACCCAAACTTTCATCATCTTAGGATCAAGGCGAATATCACCGGATTGAATAGCATTTGTATCAACAACATCTTTTTCAGTAAGTCGTTTATATTGTGCTAACATAGCCTTAATTTTTGCAATCAATACAGATGGAGAGAATGGTTTTTCGATGTAATCATCAGCACCTACGCCAAGGCCACGGATTTTATCAATATCATCGAGGCGTGCAGTTACCATCACGATTGGTACGCGCACTTTATCACGAATGGCGCGACACACTTCAAAGCCGTCCATTTCTGGCAACATAACGTCCAAAATGATTAAATCTACTGGCGTGTTCAAAGCAGCTTCAATACCATCAGTACCATTATTCATAACAGTTACGTCATAACCAGCAACCATCAAATAATCACGCTCAATATTAGCAATATCAATATCGTCTTCAATTATTAGAATATGTTCACTCATGATTTTCTCCTTTTTTCGGGAACTCTAAAATAATTCTAAGTCCATGTGGTCTAATATTTTCTATCACTACACGACCTTCGAAAATTTCCATAATACGTCTAATAATCGAAAGACCAAGTCCACTCCCCTCCTGTGGATTAGTGCGGGACGAATCAACTCGATAAAACGGACGCATAAGTCGGTCAAGCGACTCTGGCGGAACCCCAGGGCCATCATCACTTACCACACAGTACACATGACTTTCATCTTCGGTGACATCAATAACACTATGTCCTATATCTGCCATCTTATATTTTGCACTATTATTTAAAATATTTTGCAAAACCCGCTGTAATAACTGCGGATTCGCCATAATAGTAGCATCCTTAACTGTAACACGTTGGCTCAGTTCAAGACCTCTAGACTTATAATGTTCTATATGATCTTCTACAAAACCTTGTACGTATTTCCCTAATTCTATTTTCTCTGATGGTCTAGATTCCTTTTTATAGTTCAATGTTGTAATAAGGAACAATTCCTCCAACATAGAATCTAGATCATTAGCGCGCTTCAAAATGATTCCCATGTAGCGTTTTTGTTGCTCTTCGGTTGGCGCGATACCATCCCGAACGCCTTCTGCATAGGCCTTAATTGCAGTTAATGGAGTACGGATATCATGAGAGATACCTGCAAGCAATTCTTTTTGTTGCTCCTGCTCCATTTCGATTTGGTAATTAGCAGCTCGTAATGATTCCGTCATATTGCGGACGTGAATCATAATGAACTTCGTCACAAATCGGTTGATCGCAAAAAATGTAACTATAAACAAAAGTAATGCAACAATGCTAATGTAGAACGAAACGGTCTCCATCAAGCTATCACTACCATGCACAGCTCGTTTAATAGCTATGTGATATAGATATGCATGACGTCCTTCATTCTTACGCATTTCGTACACAAAGGTATGATTTGACTGATAGACAATCCCTTGTAACTCAGGATTTACATCAATCAAGCCAACGATAGCAGATTCATTATAAATCTGTTGTGTACCATAAGAATACAGAACCTTTCCCTGATCGAGAATTTCTACATACACCTCATTAGGGTCTAACAAACTATAGCTTGGTTTAACAAGAGAATCCATTAAACCATTGTCTATACCATAAAAGGTAATAGTCTCAGCCACACGGCTAACACTTTTAAACTGTTGTTCTTGCTCGATACGCAAATAGTATCCGGCATTCGCTAAAATGCGTAGTCCTGAAAAATATAACAAAAATAGAATAATTGCAATTAATATAGGAACTACAAATAGAACAACATTGGATATCCAAATTCTAATTTGTAAATTCACAGGATTACCTCAATATCATAATTAGTAGATACTCCTTATAGTGTACGCTATTTTACTCATGATTAGCAAGAGAAAATATAAAATTCGTATAAACATAAAAACAGCCCTACCTAAAAGGTAGAGCTGTTAATATTAAGATTAACGACGGTTAGCTTCGAAGAAGTTAATTGCAACTTCTGGGAACATAGCATATGTTAATACGTCTTCTTCAGTGATGCCAGTGTAACCTTTGGAGTTCAAATCTTCAGTGTAACCTGCCAATTCAGGTTCAATAAGATCTGCTGGACGGCAAGTGATAGGTTCTTCATCGTCAATGATAGTGTGACGAATTTCGTCAGAAATTTTACCAGGCAATGCACCATATTTACCGCGTACAAGGTCTTTAACTTCGTTAGGAACCATTTTATAACGGTCGCCCATCATAACGTTCATCATAGCCATTGTACCAACGATTTGGGATGTTGGAGTTACCAATGGAGGGTAACCCAAGTCTTCACGAACGCGTGGCATTTCATCCATTACGTCGAAGAAGCGATCGCCCATACCCATTTCGTTCAATTGGTTTTGAGTATTGGACAACATACCGCCAGGAATTTGGTAACGACGAACAGCTGGGATTACATCGCTAGCTGGTTTCAAGTTGAATTCTTCAGCGATTTGTTGTTTTACTTTACGGAAATGATCAACTAATGGAATATATTTATCAAGGTCAAGACCAAGATCCCATTCAGTGCCTTTGAACATTTCGATCATAGTTTCAGTAGCTGGTTGGCTAGTTGCATGAGCGAATGGGGAGATAGCAGTATCGATGATATCTACACCAGCTTTAGCAGCTTCCCAGTATGTAGTGCTTGCAAGACCGCAAGTGAAATGGCTGTGCAAGTCGATTGGCAATTCGCCAAAACGTTTTTTGAAAGTAGAAACTAAATCGAATGCATCAGCAGGTCCTAACAAACCGGACATATCTTTAATGCAAAGAGAATCAGTACCCATTTCAACCAAAGTTTCAGCAACTTTCAAGAAGCTTTCAGTTGTATGAACTGGAGAAATAGTGTATACCATAGCGGATTGAACGTGTGCGCCTGCTTTTTTGGAATATTTAATAGCAGCTTCCATGTTACGAGGGTCGTTCAATGCGTCGAAAATACGGATACGGTCGATACCATTTTTTACAGCAGCTTTACAGAATGCTTCCACTACATCATCAGAGTAATGTTTGTAGCCCAACAAGTTTTGGCCACGAAGTAACATTTGTAATGGTGTATTTTTTACATTAGCTTTTAATTTGCGAAGACGTTCCCATGGATCTTCGTTCAAGAAACGAAGACAGCTATCATAAGTAGCGCCGCCCCAACATTCAAGAGCTTCATAACCGATTTCATCTAAAAGGCCAAGCACTGGTTCCATTTGTTCGTAACGCATGCGAGTTGCCAAAATAGATTGATGACCGTCACGAAGAACGGTTTCACAGATTCTTAATTTTTTAGCCATGTTAATCCTCCAATTCGAAATAGTAAGGTGATGTAATTTTATACATACACTCAATGACTATCTCATACCTATTTATCAACAATTCCTATAGTTTCTACTTATGTAGGTAAAATGTGCTAGGAATTATTGGAACATACTTATATTAGACTACTTCTAAAATTCTTTGTCAACAAGTATATTATGCTTATTTATCATCAAAAAGCATGCATTTTTGATATAAAAGTGTAAAAAAAATCACCAAAAACTCTCGTTATGCTAGATTTTATCTTGCATTTTTAATCATTACCAAATGAGTATGTTAATGAGAATGTAAAAGCAAACTAATCCTCATATCGTTATAATTTTTATTTATGTACGAAAGTATATCAGTATTTATTGATGTAGTACAACGAATTATCTTGATTTACAGATTTTGTTATCACTTTTTTTGATGACTGACAAAGGTAATCTAATATTCATGAATATACATTTTCTATTTCAAATATACTTTTTATTTTACCTTTTTAGGTGCTGTTTCAAGAACAATATTCTTTCCATCTCGTTTTACTTGGATAGAGAATGCCCCTTCGCCCTCTTTAAAATACTCCATTTTAATGTCTAACAGCATCTTACCGATAAGCGTTTCCACCTTCTCAGTTAAAAATTCACGATAAAATGCATCTTGTGTTTGCTTAGGACTTTGATGAATCACAGGTTTCGCTGCATTGCGTTCCGCCTGCATCATAGTTTCTTCAAAGTTATCATTTCCACCCCATTGCTTCATCATTTCTGCGTCTGATAAGCCTTTTTGAATTTTAAACTTTGCCATTATATACTCCTATTCTACTAGTTAGACGACCAACATAATGCGTATTCTAACTAACTTTATATATTATCACTCTTATTTAAGTCTAATTCTTTACACCTAATAATTCAATAATATGTTCCTTCACCATAACTGGATCAATACCAGACATACAGTACGCTTTTCCCTTTGGACATTTTCGTTTACGGCAGCCTAAGCACTCCATATCATGATTTTGTAGCACTTTATAGGTTCCAGTCAGAGGTCCCCACTCTGCAGGGTTTGTAGGGCCAAATAAAGCTATTACAGGGCGTTGTAGAGCCACAGCCATATGTAGTGCACCCGTATCACAGGCCACTACCACCTCACATTCACCAAGAAGAGCCGCCATTTCACGTAAAGTAGTCTTACCTAATTTATTGTAAACTGGCAAATTCTCTTTCTCTACATGTTGCATCAATTCTTCAAACTCTTGTGCTTCTTTTGGTCCACCCAAGCATATAAAATTGCTTCTATAGGACATGGAATCAATTAGTTGTTGCCACTTTTCATAAGGCCAGGACTTAGTCTGCCATGATGAACCTAAAACTAAACCTATCAACGGTCTATCTTTTTCTGCAAATGCCGTTTCCACTTCGAATTTAGCCTGTTGTTGCTCATCAGCTGTTACAATGAGATCCATTAGATTCATATTCTTAGTCTCAACAGGGATAGTTTCTGTGTTTAATGCACCTGGCAGTAATTTAGCTACATCAAGATATTGCTCTATAACATGCTTTGACCGATTCTTCGATTTGTAATTAGTAAATAACCAATTCAGTTCTTTAGTACCCCCTAATCCTAACCGTATAGGTGCACCAGATGCCAATAGTACAAGTCCCGTAATAAGCCGGCCTTGTACATCAACAGCTATATCGAAGTGATAAGGCTTTAAACGTTTTCGTAAATCCCACCACATATTCCACATGGTACGAAGGTGTAATTTTTTTGAATGAGCCTCATATTCATCCCGTTCCCAAGGAAATATATGATCTACATAGGGATTATGTTCTAATAGTTCAGCCATGCTAGGTGTAACAATCCAATGTAATTTTGCATTCGGATACTGTTGCTTTATCCACCTTGCGGCGGCTGTGGCATGCAGTATATCACCAATATAACTGAGCCGTACAAACAATATATTCATAGACAACCGCCTTTCTCATGTATTATCGTCGCCCGTTAAATCATCATCTCGTATACTCATATACCGATTATAACGAAATATATATGAGTTCAACTTGAATTATGTCGTATAAAACTAAATAATTTTATAAATAAAGCCTTTATAACCTGCGATTATAAAGGCTTTATATTAATTCTTTTTCTTAGAGCTAGAGTCTTTAGATGATTTATCGTTATCTTCTGTTACTTTGGTCGTATCATCACTGCCATTGGCAATAATTTCTTTCACCGCATTCATAGTTACTTCAGACAAGGTAGTCGGATTATTATATTTATAAATAGGTTTAAATCCTACGCCTAATTTACCAGAGTATACAGTTAATACATTATTATCTTCATCGACACGAGCGATATAGATGGTCTTGCTAGTATCTACACCAAGCAAACGGAATCGTCCAGGTGGATTGATAACACGCCAACCACCTTCGATACCATTAAACATGAAGATGTCGCCAGTTTTAGCATTATCATAGAAGAAATTATCTTCATCATAGAATACAGCAATACGACCAATGTCCGTAGCTTGCATGTAAACGCGACGCGTATCATAGTTCGCATCAGTTCTGTAAATCCGGTATGCACCTTCACGAACTTTCACCTTCATGTACACCACATTTGTCGCTTCGGAATATGCCGCATCAACAATGCGACTTCCCTTTGGTACATCTTCAAGTTCTGTATCTACTTCGTGTTCCGGATCATCTGCATTGAGTCGGGCCATAACAACCTTGTTGTCCGTATACAGGCCCATAATTGCGTAGTTACGATCTGGCATCCAGTCAAAATAGCTAATGGAGCGACCTTTCAAACTAACCGTTGTAGGCTTACTTTCACCAGCCTTATAAATCCGAAGAGATTCATCTGTAACAACAGCCATAAATTGATGGTCATAAGATACGTATTTACGTCCCTCCTTTACGTCAGGGAAGTTTTTCGTGTCATCCTTAGACGCACCAGAGACGTTAAATTCTGTAGTCGGTGCAAACATATATTGATCAAGGTACAGATACACCCCTCCTTGCAGTAGAATACCTACCGCAAAGGCGCTCAGTACACGCGTAAAAGGTTTCATTGTTCCTCCTATTTCACGATAAACGCCGTAGGAATCATCCGTTCCCCTAACAAATCGGCTGGTTTATTTACAACTTTGCCATTTAAATACAATGTAGAGCTAGAGCCACCATCGAGGTTAGCCGCGATGTATGCGCCCTTTTCATAAAGTACATCTTGCACATCACGCAAGGTAGCACCCAAGGAATAACCTGGTTGACGACCGTCGATTACAACGAACAACACAGTACCATCCTTACGTTGACCTATGGCCGTACGAGGACCTACGCCCCAACCGCCATCGCCATCGGTGATCATCTTCTTACCATCTACGATAAGAGGTGGCCCAAAGGTAATACCTTCCATAGCTTTCATATCAGCTAATTCAGTTTTATCATAGTTGCCCGCAATGAGGTTGCCAGATTTAGAGAAGCCTACAAAATCAACGGATTCATCAGGCCCTACATCCTTACCGATGATATAATCCCCTTCGTGAAGGATAAAGCCATATGGCAAGCGGCCTGTACCAGTACCATTAGGATCGTGGAAGCCACCGCCATTGATAGCCGCTACAGCACCATTCATTTTAGCAATATTACTTGTAGTATCCCCTTTTTCTTGAATGTTTGCAGCTGTCGCAACTTGGATACGGCGTGGATCTGGAATTTCAAGTACGTACCCTACATAACGAGAAGACTCAATTTTTTCCAATTTTAAGTCTTTATCTTCGCGAGCATTAAATTTAAACAAATCTTGACTCTTTACAACGCCTACTGTCCCCAAAATAGATTGCAATTCATCGTTGCTGAATAACCATGTAATGTATTGAGGATGACGAGATTGTAAGATAGCACCAATTACGGCACGTTTTACATTATTAAATGGTCCAAACAATACAACGAATGGTGATGTGACTGCGGTAAATAAGAACACCATAATGATGAACTTTACCCAATTCTTTTTAAACAATGTATATCTCCTTATAAATCACTGTAATGTTCAGTGCTAATTCGTTCTTCAAAATGCTTGATGTCTACGGCATTACCAACCCAAACACGTAAAATATTGTATGGATTATCCCCTGTATGAGCCCAACCGGACTTCATAGCCATTGCCATCTTTATACCACTGTCTTTTGTGGCAGCATCTGTATCCTTATTTTTGTCCCCATAGGGATAACAGAACCAAGGGTTATCTGTAATTCCTAACTTATCAGCTAACGCTTGTTGTGCTTTTTGAATATTTTCCATTTGTGCGGCTTTTGAAAGTTGGCCCATTTCCACATGTTGGAATCCATGATTAGAAATAGTTATACCATTGTCTTTCATTTCTTTTAGCTGTTCCCATGTAAGCCGCGTTCCTACATCGCCTGGATTAACAAATACAGTAGCAGCAAAACCATATTCTTTCATCAATGGATACACGATAGAGTATGTATCTGCATAACCATCATCAAAGGTTAGTACTACAGGCTTTTCAGGTACCGCTGCACCATTAACTACATAATCGTATAATTGATCCATCGTCAACGGATGGTACCCATTATCCTTGAGGAACTTCATTTGCTGACGGAATAAATCCTCGCGGATAACCGCATCATTATCTTTATCATCGCCAATCTTGTGATACATGAGTACCGGAACTCCCGACGGATGTATCATCGTAACCTGTTGTGTAGGTGGCGTTTTAGTTTCATTTTCTGTCGTTTGCTGTGAAAGCATTCCACATCCTGCTAACGCTGTAGCAATTACAATTGTGAAAAGCACTACCAATGAAAATCGTTTCATAGGTCCCCCTTTATATAGACACAATTTAATAACTTATATTATATCATTTATAAGGAGAATAGTAAAAACTAGCGAATTGTTTACCCGTGATTGTAATCTACTCAATAATGTTTTAATATTTTAATTATAATATATTTCACATAAACGATACCATTTCACCAAATAAAGGATGTACTATGAAAAAACGCCTAACTATTATTCAAATGGACGTCCATGTAAATGACGTAGAATATAACTATACTCGTGTTCAGGAATTACTCTCTCAATCACTTTCTGAATGTCCAGATATTATCGTATTACCAGAAACTTGGAATACTGGATTTTATCCATCAAAAGAGTTAATCAACATCGCTGACAGAAACGGAGAGCGAACTCAATCATTATTAAGTACATTTGCGAAAGAGCATAACGTAAACATCGTAGGCGGTTCTGTAGCAGTTGCTAAAAATGATGTTGTGTTCAATACCTCCTATGCCTATAACCGAGAAGGCACTCTCGTTGGAGAATACTCAAAAATGCACGGCTTTAGTCCGGCGAAAGAAGATCAATACTTCGCAGGCGGTACTCACACCACACATTTTGAGTTAGATGGCATTCCTTGTAGCACTGTCATCTGTTATGACATCCGTTTTCCAGAATTAGTGCGCATGGCCGCATTACCAAATACAGAATTGCTATTTGTACCGGCCCAATGGCCTACCATGCGCCTACGACACTGGCAAGTACTCAATGAAGTGCGGGCTATCGAAAACCAACTATTTGTATGTGCTGTAAATGGCTGTGGTACAGTTGGCCGCGTTCAAAGTACGGGCCACTCTGCGGTATATGATCCATGGGGTACAAATCTATTAGAAATGAATACTGAGGAGGGTATTGCTTCTGCGAATATTGATTTCGATGTTGTCGAAGACATTCGCAACAAAATCAATATATTCAGGGACCGTAAACCAGAACTGTATAATCTATAACATAAAAGACACATTGCTATAATTTGCAATGTGTCTTTTACATTAGAATTCAATAAGCTTCCACATATCCTCTGGTACTTGTTCTAGAGGTTTGTTTTTTGCTATCGCTTCTTTTAAAATATCAATCGTATCTTGAACCTCTTGCTTGTCCTTTGTATTAGGATCATGAAGGATAACACGATTTAAGGAATCTTCGCCAAATTGTTTTAAATATTCCTTTTCTACTTGGTTTAATTCACGACGTAAGTATTTCATTAATATGACCTCTACTTATAAATAAATTTTCGATGACCTACTTCTACCGCTATAATCACACAATTCGTATCACTAATGTCAACAATAACTCTATAGTTGCCAATTCTATACCGCCACAATCCTTGTTTATTACCAGTTAACGATTTACCAGAATATCGTGGATTTTCTACATTATCCAAATGTTTTATCAACCAATTAAAAATATAACGTTGTGTTGACTTATCCAACTTTGAAAATTGTCGGTCAAACCGTTTACTAAACTCTAGCTTATAAACCATACTTTGCACGCATTTCTGCTACAGAATATGTAACAGGATCCTGTTTATATTCTTTCAAAGCTTCTTGACCCACCCTAAGATCAAAGTCATTTTCGATTTTTTCTAGTAACGCTTTTTTAAATAGTGTTGACAAGGTTTCATCCATAAATTCCGCATAAGTTTTAAACAGTGTTTCTTCTTGTTCATTAAGTCTCACAGAAATATTTGACATACAAAGCACCTCCTTGTGTATTACATTGTAATACATAGGGAGGTGCCTGTCTATAACTATAATTATATTATTTTGTCATGCTTGCTTTTAATGCAGCAATTTCTGCACAAAGTTCTTGTAATTGAGTGTCTTGTGTAGCATCCTTTTTTGACCTTGAATTGTCAAGTCAAATGCAACTCTACTGAATGATAAACCTCGTATGGAGTTTTCCAATTTAAGCATTTGCGCGGCCTAAGATTTATTTCTTTCATTTTTGCTTCAACATAGCTATCTGATTGATTAATATCCACAGTTTTCGGGAAATATTCTCTAAGCAATCCATTGGTGTTTTCGTTTGTTCCTCTTTGCCAAGGATGATGTGGAAATGGAAAATAAAATTCTACTAAATTCAACTCCTGACTAATTTCTGCATGTTTAGAAAACTCTTTCCCTCTATCTGGAGTTATTGTTTCTAGAGGTTGATTTTTTAAAAGCTTAATCATCGCTTGTTTGACTAAAAATGCATTCTTTTTTGCAATTTTTTTACATAGCAGATACCTACTTTTTCGATCAGTTAATGTTACTAAGCAAGCCTTACCAGTCTGCCCCATAACTGTATCAGCCTCCCAATCACCTAATCGTTCTCGATTATTTGCAGGAGCTGGTCTATCTGTAATTAAATTACTAATTTGAATTTTTCCACGTCTTTCTTCATAATTTTTTGTATGACGACTTTTACCACGATGTCGTAGTTTGCGAACAACTCCTCTATTTCCATGTGATAATTCTTTTTCATCAAAACGACCATTATATATTTCCCTGTAAATTGTATTGTAACTAATAGTGAAGCTTGAATTTTCAAATTTCAATCGAGAGGAGATCTGTTCCGGAGACCATTGATGTCTCAAAAATAAATTCTTTACACATTCATATAGACTTGGATTATCTAGCTTTTTTCTTGGTTTACAATTAAAGCGTCTATTTTTATATCTGTCATGGGCTTCACAAGGTATGTACTCGCCATTTTGACTATTTCTTTTGATTTCTCTTGATATAGACGATTTATTTTTCCCAAGTAAAATTGAAATTTCTGTTTGATTTTTTCCTATATCAATAAAATGTTTTAGAATTTCGCGCTCTTTTAGTGTAAAATGAGTATAATGATTCATGGCTCCTCCTGATTTTTAGATGTCTTTGCAAACACTATTTTATCAGAAAGCCATGAATCTTTTTTAGTTGCACTTAGATTATAAATTCAAGGTAAA